>NZ_JBHWLC010000040.1:0-81410 GCF_042730635.1 Streptomyces sp. NPDC059917 | reverse complement strand
CCTCAAACGCCGGCGGGGCTGGATGTCCCATGGGTGTGCCGGAGGGGCGGTCGCCGCCGCACGCGGTGACCGCCCCTCCGGTGGTGCCGGCCGCAGGCCTACTGCGCGCGGTCGAAGTCGATCGCGCTGTACGCCCGCAGCTTCGACAGGCGGTGGGTGGAGTCGATCTGCCGGATCGTGCCCGACTTCGACCGCATGACCAGCGAGGACGTGGTCGCGGTCTCGGAGCGGTAGTGGACGCCGCGCAGCAGCTCACCGTCCGTGATGCCGGTCGCGACGAAGAAGACGTTGTCGCCGGAGACCAGGTCGTTGGTGTGCAGGACCCGGTCGAGGTCGTGGCCCGCGTCGATGGCCTTCTGGCGCTCGGCCTCGTCCTTCGGCCACAGCTTGCCCTGGATGGTGCCGCCGAGGCACTTGATGGCGCAGGCTGAGATGATGCCCTCGGGGGTGCCGCCGATGCCGAGGAGCAGGTCCACGCCGGTGCCCTCGCGGACCGCCATGACCGAGCCCGCGACGTCGCCGTCCGAGATGAACTTGATGCGGGCGCCGGTCTCGCGGATCTCCTTGACGATGCCCTCGTGACGGGGGCGGTCCAGGATGACCACGGTGACGTCCTCGACGGCCATGTTCTTGGCCTTGGCGACCCGGCGGATGTTCACCGAGACGGGGGCGTTGATGTCGACGAAGTCGGCGGCCTCGGGGCCGGTGACCAGCTTCTCCATGTAGAACACCGCGGACGGGTCGAACATGGTGCCGCGGTCGGCGGCGGCCAGGACGGCGATCGCGTTCGGCATGCCCTTGGCGTTCAGGGTGGTGCCGTCGATCGGGTCGACGGCGATGTCGACCTCGGCGCCGGTGCCGTCGCCGACCCGCTCGCCGTTGAAGAGCATGGGGGCTTCGTCCTTCTCCCCCTCGCCGATGACGACGACGCCGTTCATCGAAACGGTGGAGATCAGGGTGCGCATGGCATTGACCGCGGCGCCGTCGGCGCCGAGCTTGTCGCCGCGCCCGACCCAGCGGCCCGCGGCCATGGCGGCGGCCTCGGTGACCCGGACGAGCTCCAGGGCGAGGTTGCGGTCGGGTGCCTCCGGAGAGACTTCGAGCTGGGGCGGCAGGTTGTGCTCGGTCATCGGAGCGCACCTTTCTGTACGGCGACGGCCGGAAGTGAGGGTGCTGGAACTCTATCGGTACGTCGATAAATTGAGCAGGGCGGGGCACGTATGAGCGGTATATCGGTCAGAGCATTGGCCTGAGCGGACGGATCGGGTCCGTCGCGGCGCCCCGCCCGGCCCGGCCGGGGCGACCCTGGTGATGATCGCGTACCGCGATGCGGGACGATGGTCCCGTGGCAGGTATGAAAGGCAAGCAGACGATCTGGGACATGGTCCGGTCGCTGGCGATCATCGGCGTGGTCGCGGGAGGGATCTACCTGGCCGTCCCGCACGACGACAAGGCCGACCCGACGCACGTCGTCGACTACCGCATCGAGACCCTCACGGCCCGCCGCGCGGCGCCGTACCCGGTGGGCTCGCCCGTCGGGCTCGCCAAGGAGTGGCGCGCGACCTCGGTGACCTACGACCGCAAGGACGCGAACGCCTGGCACCTGGGCTTCCTCGACCCGCGCGGCGAGTACGTGGCGGTGGAGCAGTCGAGCGACACCTCGGCCAAGTACCTGGACAAGGTCACCCAGAAGGCCAAGGCCACCGGACAGGCCCAGCAGGTCGGCGACCTGTCCTGGGAGCGCTGGGAGGGCCCGAAGTACCGCGCCCTGGTGCGCCAGGAGCAGGGCCACGCGACCGTGGTCACCGGCACCGGCGCCTTCGGGGAGCTGGCGGAGCTGGCCGGCGCGCTGGAGTTCAAGCAGGGCGGCTGACCGGAGTCCGAGCGGGGCGGCTGAAGCGCTCGCGCACGCGAAGAAGGCCGCCCGTCCCGGGGGAACCGGGGCGGGCGGCCTTCTTCGTGCGTGCGGGCGACTCAGACGGTCGTGACGACCTGGTCGAAGTCGAGGCGCGGGGAGCGCGGGTACCAGGCGTTCTCGCCCGGCTTGCCGATGTTGATGACCATCAGCGGGGTGTGGTCGTCGTCCAGGAACTCCTTCTGGACACCGGCGAAGTCCAGGCCCGTCATCGGACCCGCGGCCAGACCGGCGGCGCGCACGCCGACGATGAAGTACGCGGCCTGCAGGGCCGAGTTCACCAGGGCGGACTGCTCGCGGACCGGACGCTCGCCGAAGAAGAGGTCCTTGGCCTGCGGGAAGCTCGGGAGCAGCGCCGGCAGCTCCTCGTGGAACTCGTTGTCCGCGGAGAGGATCGCGACCAGCGGGGCGGCGAGGGTCTTGGGCTTGTTGCCGTCGGCCATGTGCTTCACGAGGCGCTCGCGGGCCTCGGGGGAGCGGACCAGGGTGATGCGCAGGGGCGTCTGGTTGAAGGCCGTCGGGCCGAACTTGACGAGGTCGTAGATCGCCTGGACCTGCTCCTCGGTCACCGGCTCGTCCGAGAACGAGTTGGCGGTACGGGCCTCGCGGAACAGCAGGTCCTGAGCGGCGGAGTCAAGAACGAGGGACATCGGAAAGCCTTCTTCCATACGAAAACCGGGGTGAAGCGATGTCCCAGACACTACGCCGAAGAAATTGAAATTTCAACTACTAGTGCGACGGGGTGATCGGCCTCACGTCGCGAAGCCCCCCGGAGCTAGTCGGCGTCCCCGTCGGGCGCGCCCGCTCCGTCCCGCCCCGCCAGGGCCGAGTCCAGCCGGGCCCGAGCGCCCTCCAGCCAGTTCCGGCAGACCTTCGCCAGCTCCTCGCCGCGCTCCCACAGCGCCAGCGACTCCTCCAGGGAGGTGCCGCCCGCCTCCAGCTTGCGCACGACCTCGATCAGCTCGTCCCGCGCCTGCTCGTACCCCAGCGCCGTACCGGCCTCAGTCATTCCCCGCTCCGATCCTATTCGTGTACTGCAACCACAATGTTGCGGGAGCATGGCGTCCGCGTCCGCCCCGCAGCCGCGGCGGGACCTACTCGGCCCCCGCGCCCCCGGACCCCGTGACGCGGACGGCGAACTCGCCCTCCGCGACCCGCGCCCGCAGCACCTCGTCCGCCCCCAGCTCCGCGGGGGAGCGCACCACGTGCCCGTCCGCCCGTTGGAGCACCGCGTACCCGCGCTCCAGCGTCGCCGCGGGGGACAGGGCCACGACCCGGGCGCGGGTGTGCGCCAGCTCGGACTCGGCCCGGTCCAGCAGGTGGCCCAGGGTCCGCCGGGCCCGCGCGAGCAGTGCGTCCAGCTCGGCCTCCCGGGTCTCCACCATCCGCTGCGGGTGCACGAACACCGGCCGCGCCAGGGCGTGCGCGAGCCCGCGCTCCTCCCGGTCCAGCAGGCCCCGCACCGCGCGCAGCCCCCGGCCCTGCAACTGGCGCACCCGCTCCAGCTCCTCGCCGACGTCCGGGACCACCTTCTTCGCCGCGTCGGTGGGTGTGGACGCCCGTACGTCGGCGACCAGGTCCAGCAGCGGGGAGTCCGGCTCGTGCCCGATCGCCGAGACCACCGGGGTGCGGGCCGCGGCCACCGTGCGCACGACCTCCTCGTCGGAGAAGGGCAGCAGGTCCTCCACGCTGCCGCCGCCGCGCGCCACGATGATCACGTCGACCTCGGGCAGCGCGTCCAGCTCCCTGACCGCCTCGATCACCTGGGGCACCGCGTGGACGCCCTGCACGGCGACGTTGCGCACCTCGAAGCGGACCGCCGGCCAGCGCCGGCGCGCGTTCTCCAGCACGTCCCGCTCGGCCGCCGAGGCCCGACCGACCACCAGCCCGATCAGCTGCGGCAGGAACGGCAGCGGCTTCTTGCGGTCCAGCGCGAACAGGCCCTCCGAGGCCAGCGACCGCTTGAGCTTCTCCAGCCGCGCCAACAGCTCGCCGATGCCCACGGGCCGTATCTCGGTGGCCCGCAGGGACAGCTGGCCGCGCGGCGCGTACCACTCGGGCTTGGCCAGGACGAGGACGCGCGCCCCCTCCGACACGGAGTCCGCGACCTCGTCGAAGACCTGCCGGAAGCAGGTCACCGCCACCGAGATGTCGTGCGACGGATCGCGCAGGGTCAAGAAGACCACCCCGGCCCCCGGTCGCCGCGAGAGCTGGGTGATCTGCCCCTCCACCCACACCTGGCCGAGGCGGTCGATCCACCCCCCGATCAGCCGGGACACCTGACCGACGGGCAGTGGCGTCTCCGGCGATGAATTCAGACCCATGCAGGCAGGCTAACGGCCGGAACCGACAGCGTCGCCGGGCCCGCCCGGTCCCCGACCCGCGCGCCGCCCCCGCTGCGCCACCAGCACCGCCAGCCCCACGGCCAGCCAGAGCGCGCCGACCCACTGGGCGGTGGGCGAGGCCTCGACGATCACCGCGACCGTCACGGCCGCGCCCAGGACCGGCACCACCAGGTGCTTCCACCAGCTCGGCGGGCCCGCGGCGCGGCGTACGACGAACCAGCCGACCACGGAGGCGTGCAGCAGGGTGAAGGCCACCAGCGCCCCGATGTCGACGACGGAGACCAGGTGGTCCAGCCCGTCGTCGCGCCGGGCCGCCCAGACGGCCGCGACCAGCGTCACCGTCGCCGCGACCAGCAGCGCCGGGCGCGGGGTCCCGCCCGAGGTCCGCGCGAGCACCTTCGGCAGCCGCCCCTCGCGGGCCATCGCGAACAGCAGCCGACCGGCCGCCGCCTGCCCGGCCAGCGCCGCGAAGGCCGCCCCGATCGCCTTGCTGGCCGCGACCAGGTCGTGCAGCCACGGCCCGACGGCGGACTCGACGGTGGTGTAGAACGCCGGCCCCTGGAGCCCCGGATCGGCCGCCAGCTCCGCGGCGGAGACCGGGGTCAGCAGCGCCGCCAGATAGGTCTGCGCGATGAAGAGCACCCCGGTCAGCGCCAGGCAGAAGAGCACCGCCCGCGCCACCTTCGCGCTGCCTCCGGTGACCTCCTCGGCGAAGGAGGCGATCGCGTCGAAGCCCAGGTACGACAGGACCGCCACCGACACCGCTCCGAGCACCGCGCCCGTCGAGAAGCCGAGGGACCCGTCCCCGGTCAGCGGGGACAGCCAGCCGCGCCGCGCGCCGTCCTGGACCAGCGCGGTCACCGCGGCGACCAGGAACACCAGCAGGACCACCACCTCCAGGGCCAGCACGGCGAAGCCCACGCGCGCCGCCGCCCGTACGCCCCACAGGTTCAGCGCGGTGGTGACCACCACGGCCAGCGCCGTCCACACCCAGCGCGACACCTCCGGCACGAGCGCGTGCATCGCGATCCCGGAGAAGAGGTACGCCACCGCCGGGATCAGCAGGTAGTCGAGCATCGCCATCCAGCCGGCGATCAGCCCGGGCCCCTCGCCGAGGCCCTTGCGGGCGTAGGTGAAGACCGAACCGGCCTGCGGCGCGACCCGCACCATCTGCGCGTAGGAGAAGGCCGTGAAGGCCATCGCCACGGTGGCGGCGAGGTAGACCAGGGCCACGGCGCCGTGCGACTTCGCGTCGAGCGTGCCGAAGATGCCGACCGGAGCCATCGGAGCGATGAAGAGCAGCCCGTAGACGACCAGGTCCCGGAAGCCGAGGCTGCGCCGCAGCCGCCCCTCGGGGGCGGCACCGGGCGACGGCCCGGCCTCCGTGCCGGGATCCGTATCGGACACCATCCGCCCTCCGAGTGATGTAGTGGACACGCTTTCGGTCCAGTGTGTGTCGAACGGGGGACGACCGGCCTGCTGGACACCCCCGTACGATGGACGCCATGACTGCTTCCGCTTCCCGCCGTGTCCTGCTCGCCGCCCCCCGCGGGTACTGCGCGGGCGTCGACCGAGCCGTGATCGCCGTCGAGAAGGCCCTTGAGCAGTACGGTGCGCCGGTCTACGTCCGCCACGAGATCGTCCACAACAAGTACGTCGTCCAGACGTTGGAGAAGAAGGGGGCCATCTTCGTCGAACGGACGGCCGAGGTCCCCGAGGGCTCCATCGTGATGTTCTCGGCGCACGGCGTCGCCCCCGTCGTCCACGACGAGGCCGCCGAGCGCAAGCTCGCCACCATCGACGCGACCTGCCCGCTGGTCACCAAGGTCCACAAGGAAGCGGTCCGCTACGCCAACGAGGACTTCGACATCCTCCTCATCGGCCACGAGGGCCACGAGGAGGTCATCGGCACCTCCGGCGAGGCCCCGGACCACATCACCATCGTCGACGGCCCCGAGGACGTCGCGAAGGTCACCGTCCGCGACGAGTCCAAGGTCGTCTGGCTGTCGCAGACCACGCTCTCCGTCGACGAGACGATGGAGACGGTCGACGCGCTGAAGACCAAGTTCCCGCTGCTCGTCTCGCCGCCCAGCGACGACATCTGCTACGCCACCTCGAACCGGCAGGCCGCCGTCAAGGTGATGGGCGCCGACTCCGACCTCGTCATCGTCGTCGGTTCGAAGAACTCCTCGAACTCGATCCGCCTGGTCGAGGTCGCCCTGGACGCCGGCGCGGCCGCCGCGCACCTCGTGGACTTCGCGAGCGAGATCGACGAGGCCTGGCTGGAGGGCGTCACCACGGTCGGCCTGACCTCGGGCGCCTCCGTCCCGGAGGTCCTCGTCGAGGAAGTCCTGGAGTGGCTGGCCCAGCGCGGCTACGCCGACGTGGAGATCGTCAAGACGGCCGAGGAGTCGATCGTCTTCTCGCTGCCCAAGGAGCTGCGCCGCGACCTGCGCACCGAGGCCGCGAACCTGCTCGCCGGGAAGTAGCCGGGTCGCCCCGCTTGTCCCGGGGTCTTTTCGTACGGTGAGTCCATGCAGATCTTCGGTGTGGACATCGGCGGTTCCGGGATCAAGGGCGCTCCCGTGGACCTTGACCGCGGCGACCTGGCGCAGGAGCGCCACAAAGTACTGACACCGCATCCGGCCACCCCCGACGGGGTGGCCGACTGCGTTGCCGAGGTCGTACGCAACTTCGACTGGAAGGGCCCGGTCGGCGTCACCTTCCCCGGGGTCGTGACCGGCGGCATCACCCGCTCGGCCGCGAACGTCGACAAGGGCTGGGTCGGCCTGGACGCTGCCGGGCTCCTCTCCGAGCGCCTCGGCGGCCTCCCGGTCACGGTCCTGAACGACGCGGACGCGGCGGGCGTCGCGGAGATGACGTACGGGGCCGGTCGCGGCCGCGGCGGTACGGTCATCCTGCTGACCCTCGGCACCGGCATCGGCAGCGCCCTCTTCACGGACGGGCACCTGGTCGCCAACAGCGAGCTGGGCCACCTGGAACTGCGCGGCCACGACGCGGAGACCCGCGCCTCGGTGAAGGCCAAGGAGGACAACGACCTCAGCTGGGAGCGCTGGGCGCACCGGTTGCAGAAGTACCTGGCCCACGTGGAGATGCTGTTCTCCCCGGACCTCTTCATCCTCGGCGGCGGAGTGAGCCGCAAACCGGAGAAGTTCCTGCCGCTGATCGAGGGCATCCGCGCCGAGATCGTCCCCGCGAAGCTCCAGAACAACGCCGGCATCGTGGGCGCGGCGATGGCGGCCCGCCCGGCCCCCTGAGGAGGCCCCGAGCGAGTGCGCTCAGGCGACGCGGCGGGGCATGGTGCGCCGCCGCCCGATCAGCACGGCCTTGCGCACCACCGCGATCAGACCGGCGATCAGGGTCCCCGCGTACAGCCAGCCGGCGTGCAGGGACAGCGCCGTGACCACGCCCATCAACTGGCCGCCGAAGCCGCCGGAGCCGCCCGCGATGGGCCACACTCCGGCGGTGAAGGCGATGGGGGCGGCGATCGGCGCGGTGATCAGGTCGGCGGGGCGCACCCAGAGCGCGGTCGCGGCGGCGACCGGCATGAAGAGCAGCCCGTAGCCGAGCAGCGACGCGTCGAAGATCAACCAGTCGATCCCGGAGGCCAGCACCATCGCGGCGCAGGCGAACAGCCCGCCCCCGAGCCCGGTCAGCTTGGGCCGGGGCAGCCGCCGGGCCGCGGCGGGCCCGGGCCGGGGCCTGCTGCCACCGCCCTGCGGGGGTACGGCGGGCCGCCGGGCCGCCTCCGGCTGTCGCTGCGGGTGATATGCCGATCGCATCCTGTCTCGCTCCACTGGACCAAGCTAGGCGTCGCGGACCCCGGATGGGTGCCTGGACACGCGTACATCCACCGCCGGCCATCGGAAAGTAAACTGTCCGATGGCCCGTACCCGGGTCAGCCCCCTCCAGCTACGGGAAGTCGCCAACGTGTCGCTCACGATCGGAATCGTCGGCCTGCCGAATGTCGGCAAGTCGACCCTTTTCAACGCCCTGACCAAGAACGACGTGCTGGCGGCCAACTACCCGTTCGCCACCATCGAGCCGAACGTCGGCGTCGTCGGCGTCCCGGACACCCGCCTCGCCGTCCTCGCGGGCATCTTCGGCTCCCAGAAGGTCCTCCCGGCGACCGTCGACTTCGTCGACATCGCGGGCATCGTCCGCGGCGCCTCGGAGGGCGAGGGCCTCGGCAACAAGTTCCTCGCGAACATCCGCGAGTCCGACGCGATCTGCCAGGTCATCCGCGCCTTCGCCGACGAGAACGTCGTCCACGTCGACGGCAAGGTCTCGCCGAAGGACGACATCGAGACGATCAACACCGAGCTGATCCTCGCGGACCTCCAGTCGATCGAGAAGGCGGTGCCGCGCCTGACGAAGGAGTCCCGCCTCCAGAAGGAGAAGGTCGCGGTCCTCGGGGCGGTCGAGAAGGCCCAGAAGATCCTCGAAGCGGGCGACACCCTCTTCTCGCACGGCATCACCAAGGGCACCGAGCAGGGCGACCTCCTGCACGAGCTGCACCTGCTGACCGTCAAGCCGTTCCTCTACGTCTTCAACGTGGACGAGGACGAGCTCACCGACGACGCCTTCAAGGCGGAGCAGAGCGCGCTGGTGGCCCCGGCGGAGGCGATCTTCCTGAACGCCAAGCTGGAGGCGGAGCTGATCGAGCTGGACGACGAGGAGGCCCTCGAACTCCTCCAGTCCGTCGGCCAGGAAGAGCCGGGCATGGCCACCCTGGGCCGCGTCGGCTTCGCGACCCTCGGCCTCCAGACCTACCTGACGGCCGGCCCGAAGGAAACCCGCGCCTGGACCATCAAGCAGGGCGCCACGGCCCCCGAGGCGGCCGGCGTGATCCACACGGACTTCCAGCGCGGCTTCATCAAGGCCGAGGTCATCTCCTTCGCGGACCTGGTCGAATGCGGCTCGGTCGCCGAAGCCCGCGCCAAGGGCAAGGCCCGCATGGAGGGCAAGGACTACGTCATGCAGGACGGCGACGTGGTGGAGTTCCGCTTCAACGTCTGACCCGCCCGGCGAAAGGCCGCCCGACCCGCGACGAAGCGGGTTGGGCGGCCTTCGGCGTCCGCGGGGCGGTCCGTGTGCGCCACGTGGGACGCGGGGGAGCGGAACACGAGACGAGGTCGGTGCGGGTCATGTGGAAGACGAGGTGGGCGGGGCCGCAGCGGGGGTCGGCGACCTCCTCGAAGACCTCGATGGCGGTCAGTTGTCCGAAGCCCCGAGGGAGGGCAGGCCGTCGATGATGGCGGGAACGGCGGCGGAGCCGAGCCAGATCAGTTCCGCACGGGCGTCGTAGGACGCGCCGGACTCGCTTTCGAGCTGCTGGACGAGGGCCTCGGTGCGGGTGCTCGCGGCGCCGGGTGGGCGTGGCGCCGGCCGTGCTGGTCGCAGGCGCCGAAGTCCTGGCATACGGGGCAGATCTCGTAGGAGCCGGGCATGGCATCGAGCACGCGGTGCGCGCAGCAGGGACAGGGGTGGCGGTGGTCACCTGCGCAGTCTCGTTGGAGGTCCGGTCGGTGCGCCAGGTGTGACGAACGTGCGGTTCAGAAGGGGGCGGGCTCGCTGGAGCCCGGCCCCCTCGTCGTGGACCGCCTCTCGGATCAGCTACCGTCCCAGCCTTGCTCCTCCTGGGGCGGGGGCGGCGGTGTTTCCCAGAAGTACGGCGGTGGCGTGTCGCCCTCGCTCGTCGCCTGCCGGCCGGGGTGGCCTTCGCCCGCGCGGCCATCGGGCGCGGCCGCACCGGTGAACGGCGAGGCTTCGGGGTCCGGTGTGCGCGGCGACCACGGCCCGTCGGGTTCCTCCGCGCCCGCAGGTCCAACGTCGGGGCCCTCGGCCCCGAAATCCTCGGACATCGGGAGAAGGGTCCGACGGATCTCCTCGGCTGCCTCGTCCAGCCCCTCCGATTCCAGGCTCCGCACCACGCGGTGCACGAGCACGGTGTACCCGTCCATGTCCGGTTTCAGGCCGACGGCGGACAGCAGCAGGCGCAGCCGGTCCGCTACCCCCACTTCCTCCTCGTCGGGCATGTCCGCGCCCCGGCCGTGGCCGTCCCACGACGGGGCTCCGACGGTTGCCTCGCTTCGCACGCCGACCGGCGGGACCAGGAGATGGCGGAAGAGCTCGGGCACCTGCTCGTCCTTGGCGGCCGCCGCGATCTGGGCGAGCGGGCCGATCATGTCGACCGCCTTCTCGATCTCGTTCTCGTGACGGGCCAGCCACCACACCACCGCGCTGCCCGGGCTGCTGAGCACGTCGTCTCCCAGGTAGCGCCGCTTGTTGCGCTCGTGTTGACGTTCGTGCTCCCAGAGCTCCTCGTCCTTGCGCAGGTCGTTCAACCGCCGCAGACGCTCGCGGTCGGCCGGGGCGAGGGTCAGCGTCACGTCAGCGGCCAGGACGGTCACACGGCCACTTCGGTCCTGGTCAGGGATGCCCAGTTCCCCTTCGAGGCGATGTTGTACGACGCTCGCCCGGCCGGGCTCCTCGTGCTGGACGATCTCCGCGGCCCGGCTGACGATGGCGGAAACGGCGAGGCGCGGGAAGGTGCCGTCGGACCGGTCCGTGTGGTCGGGGAGCGGCCTCCACCACACGGTGGCGGAGAAGAGGAAGTCGTAGCCGTCCACCCCGCTCTGGAGCGGCGTATCGGTCACCCGTGTCTCTTGGTAGGGACGCTCCGTCGGCGCCGGGGGCTGTGGTGGCTCCCAGGAGTCGTGTGGTTCGGCCGACGGGCTTCGGTCACCGCTGAAGACCGTCATGACGAGCAGTACGGAGCCGGATGCGGTGACCATCGTCATGAAGCCCCACAACCATGGTGACCAGCCCATGAGGGGGCCTATGACCGCTGGCGCGAGGCCGCAGAGGGCAGCGAACAGCAGGGTGGGATAGCGGTGTTTCATCGCGCCTCATCCGTGGTCCGTGGTCCGGTTCCCGCACGCTCCGTGCGGGTGTACTGCGCGTGATCGATGTGCTGCCAGAAAAGGGTGGCGACGGCCGCGCGCGATGAGCCGTCCGTGGGCCGCGCCCAGCGACATGCGATGGCGTAGAGGCGATGGAGCGCGGCAGCGCGGCCGTGTGCGGCCCCGACCATCACGCCCAGCGCCATTTCCGGCGTGCTGCCGTCCGCCACGGCATTGAGCCAACCGCTCACCAGCGGGTCCCAGAGGCCTGTCGGCTCCTGGGAGAAGACGGACTCCCATCCCAGGAACAGGTCCGGCCACGGAGGCGGGTGGGGCGACCGGTCCCTTCTCAGGAGTTCCGTGAGCAGCCGGATGTGGGGCTCCGCCCCGCGTGGCTGCCGTATCCGGCGACGCAAGCGGTCGATCAGCAGCCGGTGGAGCCGACGGTCGCGACCGACGAGATCGAACAGCGCTTCGCGGGACGCCGGCGCGGCCTCCCCCTCGCGCACGGCGAGATGGTGGAGCCTGACGACCGCCTGGTCCGGGTGGGTCGCGCCGAGGCTCTGGAGGCAGACGGCGGTCAGGACGCGGGCGAGACCCTCCGACACGGGGCCGGGCGCCACGCTCTCGTACATCCGCCTGCGGAACCATCCCCCGAACCTCTCGTGGGCGAGACCGAGCTCAAGTGCCGTCACCGCACGAAGGTCACAGGCCGTGCCGGTCGTACCGCCCGCCCAGCGGCTCACGAGGGTGAAGAGATGGTCGGGTCGCCCGACGGCCAGGGCGCGCTCACAGAAGCGGACGACGACATTCAGTCGGTCGTCGATGGTGAGTCCCCGGAGCCCCGCGTCGCGGCCGATCCAGTCCCTGAGCTGGTCGCGTATCCCCGGAAAGTTCGCCCAGAAATACGCCCTGACCGCGTCGGCGTAGGCCAGTCGCTCGAAGTGGAGCCGTCCGTCGTGGTCGCGCTTGATCCCGAGCGCTTCCAACCGCTCCCCGAAATCGGTCCGTGCCAGCTCGGTCGTCGTCTCCTCCTCGTGCCTGACCGTCCTCATCAGGTTGTGCCACGCCTCGTAGACCGTGTCCGCGTGGGCCTCTTCGAACACCGCCGTCGCGAGGAGCAGGGCCCGCTCTGGGGTGGTGCGGAACGCGGCCACCTGCCTGCCGACCTCACCGGCGCGGTCCTTCACGGCGTGCATCGCCTGGTCGAGCCATCCCGCGAAGTCCCCGCCGAACCGGCCGCTTTCGCGCGCGGTCCCCACCAGCCCGGCGAGCCGCGCCAGTTCCCGCATGGGGGAGCGGTCGCACAGGTCCTGGAGCTCCGCGCTCTTCAGATCCGTCGTGCGAAAGGGCATGCGGTCCATGCGCAGGTGCCGGGTGACGACGGCGATGCCCCGAGGACGTTCCAGCATCACCGTGTGCGGTACGAGGTCCGGTGCGTGGACGTGGTCCATGCCCCACGGCAGGACCACGACCATGCGGGCCCCTGCCTCGTGCACCTGTGCGCGGCGCACCACCAGGCGGTGCTGGGCCTTGGCGTACGCCTCCTCGTCGAGGATTGCGGAGAGGTCGAGGAGGAAGCGGTCGCGTTCACCGGGAGCGAGCGGGGGTGCACCCCCTTCCTCGTCCCGGGCCCCGTCCGTGGCGGGAAGCTCCTCGAAACGGGCTCCCTCCTCCTCGGCCACGCCGTCCTCGCCGAGCTGGTGCAGCAGCATGATCGCCGCGGCGCGCCGGCCGCTGCCGGGCGGGGCCTGTAGCAGCACCACCGAACCGGGCTGCTCCAGACGGGCCGCGGCGACGCTGTAGTTCAGGGGGTGGACGAAACGGTGGGCCAGGCGCACCCGGTCCTCGCGGACGATCCGGAGGGACTCCACCCTTTTTCGGATCATCCAATCCGGGCCGACGCCGTAGAAGACGTTCTGGGCTCCTGCGCCGTTGTTCACCGGGCCGCGCGGATCGTTGACGGTGACGCGGTCCTGCTCGGTCATCGGTCGCCGCCGTCCGGGTCCCGGCGCTCGCGCTCGAAGCGCTGGTGGACCGTGCCGCTGTTGTCGCCGGCGGTGAACTGGACCCCGGTGTTGTCGCCCTCGAAGTGAGGGGCGTTGTACTGGTGACCCGGGCCGGTGTTCACGGGCCCCTGGGGCTCGTTGACGAAGGTGCCGGACAGGTCTCCGTTGAGGTTGCCGATACCGCCGCGTACGCGCTGCTCGACGTTGCGCGTCCGCATCCTGGCATGGCCGGCCTCTTGGTCCGACTTCTTGCGGGACTTCGTCTCCGTCCGCTCCCGCGCGGAACGTGCATCGCGGTCCACCTCGACCAGGGCGGGCAGCTGTCGGGCGAGGGCGTCGCCGAGCGCCGCCAGGTCCGAATCGGCGTTGCGGTGGTCGAATCGGCGGTACTGGTAGTCCGCCAGCTCCCGCAGCTCGTGGGGGAGGACGGAGCGGTCGATCCGCGTGGCCTTGCCGACGAGCACGGGAATCACCAGGATCCCGCGGTCGAGGGCGATCTGGATCTCACGACGGGTCCAGTCGTGCTCGGACGCAATGGCGGGCCGGCCGTCCGCCCCGCGCACCTCCGCCCAGCGAGGGCCGATCACGACGAGGAGCGCCTCGCACGCCTCCACCGCCGTGACCAGTTCCGTCGGGAAGCGGTGGCCGGCCTCGATCGAGTTGCTGGCGAAGAAGATCCGCTCGCGACCGAACCGTCGGGCGAGTTCCCGATCGATCATGGTCGCGGCGGATTCCTCGTCGCCTGTGCGGTAGTTGACGAAGACGTCGGGCATGAAGGTTCCCTTCGTGAAGAGGAGCGGGGTGCACCGGTACGGGGGTGAGGCCGTGATCGGGGCGCTGAGGCCCCGATCCGTCCCGGGTCGTGGGCTTCTGATCGCGTGACGGCATGACCCGTCCGCGGGCGGGCGTGAGGGTGCGGGTGAGCCGCCCTTCGCGTCCCCGTGCCGGCCGGGCTGTGCGGAGGAGCAGTTCGGGGGAGGGCGGCGGCGGTGGAGCGGCTGTCAGCCGAGCGCGGGGGCGAGTGCCCGGGCCAGCGCCGGTTGCAGATCGCGTACGGCCCCGTGGCTCTGGAACCGGGAGAGCTCCCGTGCGAGGCGCCGGATGTCGCTGTTCACGGTCGCGGAGGGAACGACCGGCATCACGTCCAGAAGCTCCCCCGCGATGGCGCAGGCATGCTCGACTTCTCCGGAGGCGGCGTGGGCCAAGGACCTGCGGAAGCCGTACCGGGCGCGGGTGCGCAGCGCGTGCGGCGGGAGGAGTCCGCACTCCCGATCGAGGACTTCGGCGGCGCTCCTGGGGCGACCGAGGTCGTACAGGCACCAGCCGGTCGTCATCGCTGCCGGATCGCTCACGTGGGTGGTGCCGATCACGGGCTCGGCGTCGCTGCGGGCATCGTCGTCGTCGAACAGTGCCCGCGCCCTGTCGAGGCTGCGCAGGCACTCGCGTTCGTTGCCGATAAGCGCGTGTCCCTGAGCTTCCCGCTGGGCGGCGAGTCCTCGGATGCGGGGCGGGAGTCCGTCGCTCTGGGCCCGACGGGCCAGGGCGACGGTGCCGGCCGCGTCCCCGCCGTAGAGCGTGACCAGGGCGCGGCGCACGAGTGCGTAGCAGCCGAGGTGCGCATCACCCCCCGCGCGGGCCAGCTCGGCGGCCTCGCCGGTCCAGCCGAGTGCCGCACCGCTGTCCCCGGCCTCCTGGGCCATCCATCCGGTGAACTCCGCGAACCGGGAGGCGAGCAGGAGCGCGGACGTCCGGGCGGCGGCCGTGGTCTCGGCGGCCAGCCCTGCGACCGTGCGCGTCTGGACCTCCAGCAGGGGGAGCAGTGCCTTCGGCGCGGTGGACTGGCCGAGCCTGCGCAGCTCGTCGAATTGTGCGCGGAAGGAGGGAAGGAGCGTCGCGGCGCTGGAGGGCGCGAGAACGGACCGACGCACGACGAGCGAGAGGCGCGGGACGGCCGGGGAAGCGGTGGTGCTCGACTCGGAGTCGGGGTCGGGTCGGACGGCCAGGCGCTGCAACTCGCCGTCCGCGCCGAGGAAGGCGTCACACCGCCGTGCCAGTTCGGGGGACGCGGAACGCTCCCCGCGTTCGACCTTGCTGAGGTGGCCCTTGTCGTAGTTGAGCGCCACGGAGAGCTCGGTCAGGGTGAGCCGGGCCTCCTGCCGTAACCGGCGAAGTTCCGGGCCGAAAAGTAGAGCCGCACTCATCGTTGGCCTCCCCTTGAACAGCGACGCTGAGGGTGATGTGCCCTCGCCTGGCACCTTCGCTCGGTGTCCGCCGGTCGACGTGCCGACCAGCGCAGAACACGTGGAGTGACGGATCCGTTTCGCTTCGCATCCGGGATTGAGTTTGGCATGCGGTGCGCCGCGAGAATCGGGGTTCCACGGGGTTGCCCGTTGCCTCTTCTGTTCTCCCGTGTTCTCCGACTCTGCTTCCTGTGACCGGAGTTGACTGAGATCGGGACGAAGTGATCGAGCCCGTGCGGTGTTTCAGCGGAAGAGGCGCGGGCGGGGGGAGGGGTGGGAAAGGCGGCGGAGGAAGGACAGGACGCCTGCTGAGCCGGTGGACCAGGTGGCGGTGGAGGTGGTCAGGGTGGTGTCCGGGAACGCGGGGCGGGAGCTGGGGCCGCCGCTGCGGCTCAGGATGATCAGTGCGACCTTCTCGGCGGCGTCCCGGAACTCCTCGGCGGCGCGGGCGTGCGCGACGTCCAGCAGGAGCTCGCCCACGCCCGCCAGGCCGCAGCACTGGCCGACCAGGGGCATGCGCGGGGCGAGCGCCGCGCAGGTGCGGGCGCTGCGCTCGGCCAGGGCCAGGTGGCCGGGTTCGTCGAGGACGGCGGCGGCCCGGACGAGGACGGCGGCGATCCCGGCGAGGCCGCGGCACCACGAGCCGTAGCGTCGCGTCGCGCCCGGTGCGCCCGCCGCCGCGATGACGTCCGGGGTGAGCGCGGCGAGCCGTGCGCACGCCCGCCGGGCCCGGTCGATCGCGGCGGGGTCGCCCGTGGCGGCCGCGTACTCCAGCAGGAAGTGCGCGACCCCCGCCGTGCCGTGCGCGATGCCCGCGCCCAGTGCGGCGCTGCCGGGCGTGTCCGGGCCCGTGGCCGACAGCCGCGCCTCCCCGGACGCGAGCATCCGGGCGCACTCGGCGGCGAGGGCGAGGTGGTCGCCCGTACCGCCGGAGTGCCGGGCCAGCAGGAGGTGTCCCAGGCCGATCCCGGCGGCGCCCTCGATCAGGTCGGCTTCCGGCGGCCCGCCGTCCGGGGTGCGGGCGGGCAGGAGCGGTACGGGCGGGCCGGGTGCGGGGGAGGGCCGGGGCGCACCCGCCGACGCGAGGAAGAGCTCCACGCCGGTGTGGCCCGCGTAGAAGCCCGGCGACATGTTCCTGGACCGGGGCTGCGCCGCGGTCCACCGCGCCAGCGCGGCCACGGCGTCGCGCACGCCCGGCCGGTCGCGGTGGTGGAGGAGTTCCAGGCCGAGCCCGGAGGCGCCGCCGTAGACGTCGATCGGCGTCGGGACGTGCAGGCGGGCGGCGCGCACCGGGTCCACGATCCGCAGTGCCTCCTCGACGCAGAAGGCCGTGGTGTGCTCGATGATCTCCGTCAGCCGGTCGTCGTCGAGTCGGCGCGGCGGGCGCGCCGGGCGCGGCCGGTGCGGCGGGTACGAGGGGTCCGTGCCGGACGGGTCGTCGCGGAGCCGGGCCGCGGTGGCGGTCCGTACGGCCGGGGTCAGGCTCATCAGGCCGGTGATCGTCGACCGGATCCCCCGGTGGGTCGGCCCGGGCAGGGCCCAGGCCAGGGCGTCGAGGGTCCGGTCCCGGTTGACGGCGGCGTCGGCGTCGACGATCACGGGGTCCAGGCCGGTGGCGGCGAAGCACAGGGTCGCGCCCAGGGCGTAGTAGTCGTCGGCGGGGGCGGCCGGGCCGGTCCCGGGCAGGACCGGCCCGCCGTAGCCGGGGGTCGCGCCGCCCGGGCCGATGCCGTCCTGCTCGCTGATCCCGAAGTCGATGAGGTGGCACCGGCCCGCCCCGTCGAGGACCACGTTGTCGGGCTTGAGGTCGCGGACCACCACGCCCCGGGCGTGGACCTCGTCCAGGGTCCGCAGCAGGCGGGTCGCGAGGTGGGTGAGGGTGAGCACCCCGTAGGGGCCGTTCTCCTGGACGTCCCGGCGCAGGTCCCGGTCGCCGCAGTCGGTCAGCACCAGGTACTCGTCCGGCGCGTGCAGGAAGTAGTCCAGCCCGCGCGCGACGCCCGGGACGGAGTCGAGGGCGGCGAGGATCCGGCGTTCGTTGCGCAGCCGGTCGCGGGTGTCCGCACCGGCGGCGTCCTCGGACACGAAGGCCCGCGCCTGCTTGATGACCACGGGGCGGCCGGTGGCCCGGTCCAGGGCGCGGTAGACGTTCCCCTGGGGCTTGCGGACGATCCCGGCCGTGACCGCGTAGCGACCGCCCACGCCGAAGCCGGAGCCGGAGCCGGGTCCGGAGCCGGGTCCCGGTCCGGGCGCCGCCGCCGGGACCGGCGCGAAGGGGTCCTCGGCCCAGGGCGGGCAGCGGTAGGCGTTGCTCGCCAGCCCGTCGAAGAGCTGGCCGTCCGGTCCGGCCATGACCGATTCGAGCCGCCCGCCGCGGCCGGTCCGGTAGTCGCCGGTGAAGGGTCCGTAGCGGTAGTAGACGGGCGCGTCCGGATCGACCTGCCGGTCGCTGACGACCCGCGGTCCCTCGCGGCCGCGCAGCACCTCGACCAGCTCCGCGGCCAGGGCGACGACGACACCGGGGCCGGGGTAGACGGTGATCGCCTTGCCCACGAGGCCGGGGCCGGACGCCCCGGAGTTGATGGTGCGCAGCGTCTGCCGGTCCTTGGCGAACTTCGCGTGGCACACGTGGCGGCGCAGGACGGGCAGGACGAGGGCGCGCACCTCGGCCAGTGCGCCCGGGCGGACCGACACGTGCAGCTTCCAGCCGTGGTCCATCGCCGGCATCCGCGGGTCGTTCAGGTACGACCACGTGTCATCGGACCAGCCGGCCGCGCCGGCGATGGACCCGGTCACCGCTAGGAGTTGTTCTCGCAGGCGAAGCGGGTGGTGGCGGTCACCCACGGGTCGGCGAGACAGGCGGTGTGCTCGCGGTCGCTGCGGTCGTCGTCCTCGAACGCGATCGTCTCGTCGTCGACGAGCAGCGGACCCGCGTCGAGGAACTCGTCGAGCTCCGCGAGGGCAGTGGCAGTGGGCATGTGACGCCTCCGTGTCGTGTCGTGTGTCGTGTCGTACGTGCTCAGGCGGGTGCCTGATTCCCCGAAGGTAGAAAGACCCGCTCCGGCCGACCAGGGCCAAAAGCGCAGCCTCCCCGGCGGTGGAGGGAGTTCGGACCGATCGGGGTTCCGGTGGTCATTTGGTGAGATGCAGATCATTTATTTGCCTGGATTTGAAACCTCGGGCGGGATTCGGTCATCAGGAGTAGAGGAGATCCCAGCCGTTCTGTCCCGCGAGGGCAGTCATGACCGTTCGGAGCGATGTCAGTGCACCAGTACCCGCAGCGCCAGCGGCCCGATGACCAGCCGTCCGGGGGCCGGCCGTACGAGCCGTACGCGCCGAGCGAGCCGAACGCGCCGTACGAGCCGCACGCCGCGTACGAGCCGAACGCGCCGTACGAGCCGTACGGGGCCCAGCCCCACCAGGACCAGCGGTACGGCGCCCAGCCGTTCGAGCCGTTCCGGCAGGAGGCGCCGCGGACCCCGCCGCCCCCGCCGGGCGGCTCCGGTCGGCGCGGTCGGTCCCAGGGGCCCAAGCGGTCCCGGCGCGCGGTGTGGATCAGCGCGGCCCTCGCGGTCGTGCTCCTGGCGGGCGGCGGCTTCGGGGCCTGGAAGGCGGGCTGGTTCTCCGGCGACGGCGACCCGGTGAGCTTCGGCAAGACCCCGCCGCCGGCCGCGGACGCCGGTGCTCCGGGCGGCGGGCAGTCGGCGAAGCCCAGCGGCGACCCGGACGTGCAGCTGCCGACGGGGCCGAAGGCGGACTTCAAGCAGACCGGCAGCCTCGACGACGGCACGAAGATCGCCAAGACCCGGCTGACCGGCGCGAAGTCGGGCTTCACGGGTGACGTGTGGGTGTGGGCGCCGAAGGAGTACGACGACCCGAAGTACGCGAAGAGCGCCTTCCCGGTGATGATCGCGCTCCCCGGCGGAAACGGTTTCCCCAGCAACTACTGGTCCGACCGCAGCCTCGGCCTCCAGAAGGCCATCAGCGAGGGCGCCCAGGCGGGCACCAGCCTGCCGTTCGTGCTGATCATGCCGGTGCTGAACCCGGACGAGAAGAACTACTACGACGGCTCCGACATCCCGGGCCAGCCCAAGATGGGCACCTGGATCGCCGATGACATCCCGGACTTCGCCCGGGCCAACTTCCGCACCTACAAGTCGCGCGACGGCTGGGCCTTCATGGGCTCCTCCTCCGGCGCCTTCGTCGGGCTCAAGCAGGTGCTCCAGCATCCGGACCGGTTCAAGGCCGTGATCGCGAGCGGCGGCGAGATAGTTCCCGATTCCCCGCTGTGGAAGGGGGACACCAAGCTGATGGACGAGAACAACCCGCGCAAGCTCGCGCAGAAGCTCCTCGACACCAAGGGCCCCGAGGTCTACGTCAACTTCCAGCTCGGGACCAAGGAGAAGGACCGGGCCCGGATGGAGAAGTTCCAGGCCGAGTTCGGCAAGGGCCCGATCAAGGTCACCATCCGGGACATCCAGAACGGCGAGCACAACGGCTGGCACTACGTGCGCGGCATGAAGGAGGGCTCGCTGGAGTGGATCAGCAAGGCGATGAAGGGCCCCAAGCCCGCCGAGGGCTGAACGCGGCGCGTTTGATGCACGTCACGGACGTTCCAGGCAACCCGACCCGCCGATACTCCCTCTCATAGGGGTGTAAGGGGGACCAAACGGTCCTGCCCGCCCTGTCGCGGGCGCCGGAAAGGAACGGGACGCTTCCGTGCAGCAAGACCAGCAGCTCGACCACCCGCAGTCGGACCCGCAGTCGGACCAGCAGCCGAATCCGCAGCCGGGCGGTGGCTCCTCCACCGGGGGCCGCCGCTCCCGGTGGTCCCACCCCCGCCGCCGCCTGATCGGCGGCGCGCTGGCCCTGGCCCTGACCGCCGGGGGCGGCGCGGCGGCGTACGGGTTCGGGCTCTTCTCCGACATCGGCGACCCGATGTCCTTCGGCCGGGTCCAGGAGACCGCGCACGACGTCACGGACGCGGACGCCGCCGCGGGCGCCGACGCGGGTGCGGGCGCGGTGAACGGCGTACGCATGCCCACCGGCCCCCGGGCCGCCTTCGAGCGCTCCGGCCGGCTCCCCGACGGCACCGAGATCGGGAAGACCACCCTGGTCGGGAAGAAGTCGGGCTTCACGGGCGACGTGTGGGTGTGGGCGCCCAAGGAGTACAACGACCCGCGCTACGACAAGAGCGCCTTCCCGGTGCTGATCGCCCTGCCCGGCGGCCGCGGGTACCCCACCAACTACTGGGGCACCGGCCCCGGCCTCGGCCTCCAGCAGGCCGTGATCGACGGGGTGAAGTCGGGCAGGAGCCTGCCCTTCCTGCTCGTCATGCCGGTGATCAACGCCGACACGAAGCACCACTTCGACGGCTCGGACATCCCGGGGCAGCCCAAGATGGGCACCTGGATGGCCGATGACGTGCCGGATTTCGTGAAGGCCAATTTCCGCACCTTCACCTCCCGCGACGGCTGGGCCTTCATGGGTTCCTCCTCCGGCGGGTTCGGCGCCTTCAAGCACGTCCTGAAGTACCCGGAGCGGTTCAAGGCGGTCATCGCCAGCGGCGTCGACTTCGTGCCCGATTCCCCGCTGTGGAAGGGCGACGTCAAGGCGATGGACGAGAACAACCCGGAGAAGCTGGCCGAAAAGCTGATCAAGGCGGGCGGTCCGGACGTCTACATCAACTTCCAGATCGGCACCAAGGAGAGCGGTCGGGACAGGGCCGAGAAGTTCATGCGGGACTACACCAAGGGCCCGGTGCACACCCGCCTGCAGGTCATCCAGGATGGTGAGCACAATGGGAAGTCCTACGTCCGTGGCATGAGGGAGGGTTCGCTGGAGTGGATCAGCAAAGTACTGCTGCCCCCGACCCCCGGACCGAGCGCGAGCACGCGTCCTGGGACGGGCCCCGCCACGGCTCCGGCCACCACCCCGGCCACGGCCCCGGCTCCCGTTTCCGCCGCGCGATGAGCAAGCCGGTGGTGTTGGGCGCGTCCGCCGCGGCCGCCGGGCTCGTGGCGGTCGCCGCCGTCGTGGCCTTCGACTCGGCCGGTGCCGAGAAGCCCGAGGCGATGCCCTTCCCCACCGTCGGCGTGCTGATGGCCAACGGCGAGCACTGGTGCACGGCGAGCGTGGTCGACAGCCCCAAGGGCAACGTCGTCGCCACCGCCGCGCACTGCGTGGCCCCGGCGGGCGAGGACGGCACGCCGGGCGAGGTGGCCCACGACGGCCTCGCCATCGGCGAGCTGTCCTTCGCCCCGGCCTTCTCCGGCGAGGGCAAGGGCTCGCAGCCCCTCGGGCGCTGGAAGGTCAGTGCGATCCACGTGGACGACCGCTGGACGAAGTGGGGCGACGACACCGCCGACTTCGCCTTCCTGACCGTGGAGCCGGACAAGAACGGCCGCACCCTCCAGCAGGCGGTCGGCGACGGCGAGGCGCCGATCCCCGACTGGGCCTCGGGCTACGAGCGCGACGTCACGGTGGTCGGCTACCCGGACTCGGCCTTCAACCCGAAGAACCGGCCGGTCTCCTGCACCACCCAGACCGCGCACGACACCGAGGACCCGAACATGCTCCACATCAGCTGTGCGGGCTTCTGGACGGGCACCAGCGGCAGCCCCTGGATCGCCGACCGGGGCGGCCCCGGCTCGCCCGGCCGCCTCATCGCGGTGCTCAGCGGCGGGGACACGGACGTGGACTCCACGGCCGCGCTCTTCGACGGGCGCGCGAAGGCCCTGTACGAGCGGGCCGCCCGCGGCTGACCGGACCCGGCGGGGAGGAAGACGCGGGGCGGGATCCGGGGAACACACCCTAGGTGCGGCGCTCGGTGCTCACGATCGCGCACACCGCGGCCACCACGATCCCGCCGCCGACCAGGATCGGCCAGGTCAGCTCCTCGCCCAGGACCAGCGCGCCGAGGGTGACCGCGACGACCGGATTGACGTAGGCGTAGGTCGACACGAGCGAGAGCGGCGCCGACTGGAGCAGCCACACGTACGCCGTGAAGCCGACCAGCGAGCCCACGAGGATCAGGTAGCCCAGCGCCAGCCACGAGCGGGTGGAAACGTCGGCCGGGTCGAGACCGTGCTGCTCGCCCCGCGCCAGGCCCACCAGGACGGCTGCGGCGCCGCCCGCGAGCATCTCGTAGGCGCTGGCGGCGAAGGGGTTGCCGGGCATCGGCAGCCGGTTCGAGGAGTACGAGCCCAGCGACCACAGCAGCGACCCGGCCAGGATCGTCAGCACGCCCCACAGCTCCACCTCGCCGCTGAGCCCCGGGCTGGTCAGCACGGTCAGCCCCGCGAGGCCCACGAGTACGCCGCCCAGCGTGCGCACCGGCGGCCGGTCGCCCCCGGTCAGACGGAGCAGCACCACCCACATCGGCACCCCGGCCACCAGCAGCGCGGCCAGCCCGGACGGCACGGCGGTCTCGGCCAGCACCACCAGGCCGTTCCCGCCGAGGACCAGCATCAGGCCCACCAGCACGGCCGAACCCAGCTGCGCCCGGGTCACCCGGAGCGCGGCCGGACCGGACCGCCAGGCGACCAGGGCGGCCAGCAGCACACCGGCCGAGAGGAACCGGGCCCCGGCGGAGAGGAAGGGCGGCATCGTCTCCACGACGACGCGGATGCCGAGGTAGGTCGAGCCCCACACGACGTAGACGAGGGCGAGGGCGGCCCACACGGCGCCGGAGGCCGCCCGGGGCCGGGGGGAGTCGATCAGGGTGCTCACCCCGGGATCCTACGAGCGGATCAACGGACCGTCGTACGGGCGGCCCCGCCTGTGTCAGCTCGCCCCGCGCCCGCCCGGATCAGCTCTTGAACAGGGAGTTCAGCTCGCCGTAGGAGAGGGACCCGGCGAGCGCGCCGTAGGTGCCGCCCGAGAGCAGCTCCTCGGTGGCGCGCCGGACCACGGCGTACGCGGCCTCCGCGACCCACGAGCCGAGGCTGACCCGGGCCACGCCCAGCTCGCCCAGCGCGGCGACGCCCGGCGCGTCGGGGCCGACCAGCACGTTCAGCGGGGCGTCGATGCCGCGGGCCAGCTCGGTCACCGTCGCCGGGTCGTGGACGCCGGGCACGAAGATGCCGCTGGCCCCCGCCTCCAGGTAGGCGGCGGCGCGGGCCAGGGTCTCCTCCACCCGGGCCGGACCGGGCTCGCCGAGGCCGAGGAGGTAGGTGTCCACGCGGGCGTTGATGTAGAGCGGGACGTCGAGGGCGTCCGCGGCCGCGCGGGCGGCGGCGAGGCGCTCGACCTGCTCGGCGGGGTCCCGGAAGCGGTCCTCGATGTTGACCCCGACGGCTCCGGCGGCCAGCACCCCGGTGACGGTCTGGCCGACCCCGTCGGCGTCGGCGCCGAAACCGCCCTCGATGTCGGCGGTCACCGGTACGTCGACGGCGCGGACCACGCGGGCGATCAGGTCGAGGGCGCGGTCGCGGGCCAGCAGGTCCCCGTCGGGGGAGCCGAGGGACCAGGCGACACCGGCGCTGGTGGTGGCGACGGCGGGGGACCCGGCGGCCTCGACCAGGCGGGCGCTCGCGACGTCCCAGGCGTTGGCGAGGGCGAGCGGGGCGGCGGGGGTGTGCAGGGCGTGGAAGGCGCGGACGCGGGAGAGGTCAACGGACTTAGTCATGCGGGCATTTCATCAGAAGGGGGCGGACCCGGGCTGGCGAAAACCGGACATCTGCGTGGACCGGAGCCATGCCGCCCCGACCCCGGGACCGCCCGCGGGACCGACCCCGGCCCCGGCCCCGACCCCGGGACCGGGCCGGGGTCGGGGGCACGGTCAGGGGGCCAGGCCCGTCTTGGCGCCGGCGCCGCAGAGCGGGACGACCGCCGAGCGGCCCGCGAGCGGATCACCGGGCGCGCCGGGGCCGACCGCGGCCCAGCACGCCACGCCCGTCGGCTCGACGAAGAGCCCCCGCGCCGCCAGGTCCCGCTGGGCCGCGCGGATCCGCTCCTCGGACACCGTCAGGAAGGTGCCCCCCGACTCCCGCACGGCCGCCAGGATCTGCCGGGCCCGAGGCGGGGCCGGGATCGCGATCCCCTCGGCCAGCGTCGGTACGGGGTCCGGGACCGGGGCCGTCGGTTCGTGCTCGCCGGCGGCGAAGGCGCGGGCGAGCGGAGCCATGGCCTCCGCCTGGACGGCGATCAGCGCGGGGGCCCGTACGCCCGCGCGCGCCAGCTCCCGGGCCGCCAGCGCCGCGCCGAGCAGCAGCGTGCCGTTGCCCACGGGCACCACCAGGGCCTCGGGCAGCTCGCCGCCCAGCTCCTCCCACAGCTCGTACACGTACGTCTTCGTGCCGTGCAGGAAGTAGGGGTTGAAGACGTGGCTCGCGTAGAAGACGCCCGGCTCGTCGGCGGCCGCCCGCGCGGCGCGGGCCGCCGCCTCGCGCCCGCCCGGCACCACCCGGACCCGCGCCCCGTGCGCCCGCATCTGCTCGGTTTTCTTCTCCGAGGTGCCCTCGGGCACGAAGACCTCGCAGGCGAGGCCGGCCCGCGCGCTGTAGGCCGCGACGGAGGTGCCGGCGTTGCCGCTGCTGTCCGCGACCACGCGCTCCGGGCCGAGCCGCCGGGCCAGCTCGGCGAGCATCACCGCGCCCCGGTCCTTGAAGGACAGGGTCGGCATCATGAAGTCGAGTTTGGCGGAGATCCGCTCCGTGAGCGGGACCAGCGGGGTGCGCCCCTCGCCGAGGGTCACCGCGGGCGCCCCCGACAGCGGCAGCGCGGGCCCGTAGCGCCACAGGGAGTTCGGCCCGGAGCCCAGCTCGTCGAGCTCCGGTGGCCGCGGCGCGAAGTCCAGGTCCCAGGGGCCCGCGCAGACGGGACAGCACCAGGGCGCGGTGCGGACGTCGGCGCGGGCGCCGTCGTCCGGGCAGACGTACTCGGTGCGGACGTCATCGAGAAGTGCGTGCGTCATTGCGTGCGTCATGCGCGAACGGCTCCGCTCCGTCGGGTCTTCACGGGCCCTTTCTCGGGCTCCGTCGTGCGCTCGTGCGGGGTTCGGGGGTGGCCCGGCTCCGTGACGGATCGTACGCGGGGGGTGCCCGCCGGGCGGGGGGCGTGGGGGCGAGCGGCCCGCCGACCGTTGCCCTTGCGTACTATTCGCGCAGTCGTTCGCGCAGCGCCGCACCCCCCGCACCCCCGCATGATGGAGCAGCTCACGCCGTGAGTACCCCGCCGCAGCCCCCGCCCCCGCCGCCTTCCCGCGATCCGTGGGCCGCCCCGCCGACCGGGGCCCCCTACGGCTACGGCCACCCCGGCGCTCCCGCTCCGGGCGGCAGGCCTCCGCTCAACGGCTTCGCCCTGGCCGCGCTGCTGGTCGGGCTGCTCTGCTTCCCGCCGCTCGGAGTGGTCTTCGGGATCGTGGCGCTGGTCCAGATCGCCGCGCGCGGGGAGCGGGGCAGGGGCCTGGCGGTCACCGGGCTCGCGGTCTCCGTGCTGATGTCGGGCGCGCTGGCGCTGGTCGCCGTGGAGCTGGTGGGTCCGGTCGGCGAGCGACTGGCCCGGGCCGCAGATCGCGGCACGGCCGGTACGGGCGGCACGGGGAGCGCCGCCCGTGACGTGGAGGGGGATCCGGCGGACCTGGAGCAGGTCCGGGCCGGGGACTGCTTCAACGTGCCGGGGGCGGACCTGCTCGCCGAGGCGCCGCTGGTCTTCAAGGTGGCGTGCACCCGCCCGCACCACGGCGAGATCACCGCGTCCTTCCTCGCGGACCCGGGCGCCTTCCCGGGCGAGGAGGCCCTCGCGGCGCGTGCCGAGGAGCGCTGCTGGCTGGCGCAGGACACGTACGCCATGGACACCTGGGCCCTGCCGGAGTTCGCGGAGATGTACTTCTTCGCGCCGAGCGAGGACGAGTGGGAGCAGGGCCGGCGCAGCGTGCTGTGCGTGCTCGGCACCACGGAGGGCGAGCAGCGCGGGAGCCTCAAGCGCGACGCGACGATGTTGACGGCCGGGCAGGCGTCCTTCCTGGGCGCCGCGAACCGGCTGGACTCCGCGCTCACGGCCGCCCCGGTGACCGACCTCAAGGGCTCGCTGCCCCAGTACCGGGCGTGGGCGGCCAAGGTGGAACCGGCGATGGCGGCCGAGGCCGCCGTGCTGCGCGAGTCCACGGCCGGCGCCCCGGCCGACGCGCTGCTCAAGGAGGTCGAGGCGGCCCGCGTGCAGTGGCGGGCGGCGGCGGACGCGCAGCGGCCGGAGGACTTCCGCGCGGCGTGGAGCCGGGCGGTGGACGCGACGTCGGTCGAGACGGAGCGCAAGCTGCGCGGGGCGCTCGGGCTGGCGACGAAGGTGCCGTCGTGGCTGGAGGACTCGGACGGTTCGGACACGGGCTGGCTCGACGGCGAGGGTGCCGGGTCGCAGTCGGTGTAGTCGGTGTGGTCGGTGTGGTCCGGGGCCACGACCCAGGTCGCTGTAACGCAGGGTAACCGGTTTCAGTGACCTGGCTTCATCACTTCGGGTGAAACTTTGGCCCTTGCTTGCGGTGCACAACCGTAGGTTGCCAGGCTGTAGCTGTCTGTCAACCTGATGGGAGTGGCTAGTGACTTTCGGTGAGCAGCCGGCCTATCTTCGCGTCGCCGGTGACCTGCGACGGAAGATCGTCGATGGGTCCCTGCCCCCGCATGCGCGGCTCCCTTCGCAGGCCCGCATCCGCGAGGAGTACGGGGTCTCCGACACCGTCGCCCTGGAGGCGCGCAAGGTCCTCATGGCGGAGGGGCTCGTCGAGGGCCGCTCCGGTTCGGGGACGTACGTGCGGGAGCAGCCGGTGCCCCGCCGGGTGGCCCGCGCCGGGTACCGCACGACGGGGGCGTCCACCCCCTTCCGGCAGGAGCAGGCGGACTCGGGCAGCCGCGGCACCTGGGAATCCAGCAGCGAGCAGACCGAGGCGCCCGCCGAGGTCGCCGCGCGGCTGGGCATCGAGCCGGGGGAGCGGGTGATGCGCACGCGCTACGTCTTTCGCGACGCGGGCGAGGCGATGATGCTCTCCACCTCGTGGGAGCCCCTGTCCGTGACCGGGCGCACGCCGGTGATGCTGCCGGAGGAGGGACCGCTCGGCGGGAGCGGCGTGGTCGAGCGGATGGCCGCCATCGACGTCGTCGTGGACAACGTGGTGGAGGAGGTCGGCGCCCGGCCCGGGCTGGCCGAGGAGATCCTCGCGCTGGGCGGAGTGCCGGGACACGTGGTCCTGGTGATCGGGCGGACGTACTTCGCCTCCGGCCGCGCCGTCGAGACGGCCGACGTGGTGGTCCCGGCCGACCGCTACCGCCTCGCCTACCACCTGCCGGTCCGCTAGGCGCAGTCTCTTCGGGGCCCGTCACCTCACCGCATCACCCCGGGTGCGAGCCCGGGCCGATGGGGTGAGGTGACGGGCCGTCATGCGTGGGCCCGGCCCCGGGGTGCGCGCCGGGCGCCGCCGATGCGCGCTCGCCGCGCGCTCACCGCTGCGCGGGGCCGGGCCGGTCGCCGCGCCGTTCGCTCGACGCCACCTGCGAGGACGTCTGCCGCGAGGGTGTCGGGGAGGGTGTCGGCGAGGCCGCCGCCAGGGGCGCGGTCGTGCTGCCGCCCCCGACGGTGCGCCGGTTCTGAACCGGCGTGCGCGACCCTTTCGCACTCATGGCCGGATGAGTACGCCTGGGAGGTACCTCTTCGTGAAAAACCGTATCCGCTGAGTAAAGGTCGGGCGTAAGCTCGGGCATATGCGTAATGCGGTTTCCTGGGCAGGTACATCGGCGGAGGGTGGAGCGCGATGAGCGACAGTGGTGCTCTGCTCCCATGGCTGGTCATACGGCAGGACGACAACGGCAACCGCTACCGCGTGGGCCGCTACCCCACGCGCGCCGAGGCCCAGAAGGTCGTCGACAGCCTCGATGACCGCGGGCACAAGCAGCTCTACTGGGTCGAGCGGATCGGGCAGAGCGCCACCACCGCCAACTGACGGCACGCCGGTGTGACATAGGCTCCGCCCATGACTGAACGCGTGGTCGTGGGCGGAGCCCTTTGTCGTGACGGGCGCCTGCTGGCCGCCCGGCGCAGCGCCCCGCCCGAGCTGGCCGGCCGGTGGGAGCTGCCGGGCGGGAAGGCCGAACCGGGTGAATCCGTCCCCGAGGCCCTCGTGCGGGAACTGCGCGAAGAGCTGGGCGTGGAGAGCGAAGCCCTGGAGCGGATCCCGGGGGAGTGGCCCCTGAAACCCGGCCTGGTGCTGCACGTGTGGACCGCGCGCCTGGTCTCCGGCGAGCCCGCCCCGCTGGAGGATCACGACGAGCTGCGCTGGCTCGGGCCGGACGAGTTGGACTCCGTGGACTGGCTCGACCAGGACCGCCCCGCCGTCGCCGAAGCCGGTCGGCGGCTGCGCGCGCGGTAGTCCGCGCCGGGGTCAACGGCGCGTCACCGGGGCGCGGCGGCCGGAGCGGGGTCGGCGGAGGGGCGCGGGGGCGCGTACGGCTCACGGTGTAGGCCAGGTGCACCACAGTGCGCCGGTGCCTGGGGGGTCGGATGGTACGACGCCGCGAATATCGGGTATGTCGCTATTAGTCCCTATCTCGTCCCTCCTCGTCGCTGACGAACCGGACTGGGGTCCGCTGCTGGCCCGGGAAGTGATCGGCGTGATCGACACAGATGGTGAATGTGCCGAATGGGACTTCCCTGCCGAGCCCGGCGCCGTCCGCACCGCCCGCCACGCCGTGCGCGGCAAGCTCCGCGCCTGGGGTCTGGAGGCGGTCTGCGACGTCACCGTCCTGCTGGTCAGCGAGCTGGTCACCAACTCCCTGCGGTACGCCTCCGGCCCGATCGGGGTCCGATTGGTACGGCGCGATTCCGCCACCGCCCATCCCGCCGCGGGTCCCGCCCTCCTCGTGGAGGTCTCTGATCCGCTTCCGGATCCGCCGCGCGAGCGGGTCGCCGCACCCGACGACGAGGGCGGTCGCGGGCTGCACCTGGTGGCGGTTTCGGCGCAGCGGTGGGGGACCCGGCACGGGAAGTCGGGCAAGACAGTGTGGTTCGAATTGGCCCTACCTGGTGAGTAACAAGGAGAAGGGTCTCTGACGATCATCCGGCGTGGCTCGAAATGAACGAGACCGTGCTGTGATCGTGAACGCCGTGCCGAGCGTGCCCGTGGTGCTGAATACTGCGGTCATGGCCGGTCCGGTTGCGGTGAGCTGGAGGGGACGGTCGCGTGAGCGAGATACCTGCGCAGGCACATCAGGCCCATGTGTCAGGGGAGGCGTGGAACGACTCCTTGTGGCACAGCAGCCCGCCTGGCTCGATATATGACTACATAAAGGTCGCATCCTTCTCGATCGGGCCCGACGGCCTCATCGACCAGTGGAGCCTGCGCGCCGAGGAGCTCTTCGGGCTGAGCGCGGCCGAAGCGGTGGGCCGCGATCCGGTCGATGCCTTCATGCCCCCGGAACTGCGGCCCGGCGCGCACCGCAGGGTGGCCGAGATCCTCGACGGCAAGGAGTGGACCGGCTTGATCCCGTTCCGCATCCCCGACGGGGACGGCGAACACGGCGTGGCCGAGATCTATGTGATGCCCACCCAGACCGAGACCGCCGAGCGGGCCGCGCTCTGCGTCGTGGTCGACGTACGCGCGCTGCGCCGGATCGAATCCGACCTCGCGGCCTCTCAGGCGATATTCGGTCAATCTCCCTTCGGCTTCCTGCTCTTTGGTACGGACCTCACCGTGCAGCGCGCCAACCGCCGCTTCGCCACCGTCTTCGGGGGCGGGGTGGAGGAGCACCGGGGCCGCACGGTCCACGACTACCTGCCCCCGCACGAGGCCGACCGGATGGCCGAGGCGCTGCGCCGCGTCCTGGAAACCGGCGATTCGGTCACCGACCTGCGCATCACCGGCGCGGCCCCCGGCAGCCGCGACAACCGGCACTGGTCCATCAACCTCTACCGGGTGCACGGCGGCAACGGCCTGCCCATCGGCGTCGCGGGCCTGGGCACCGACGTCACCCGCCGCCACCTCGCCGCCCGCGAGGCCGCGGGCGTCCGCCGCAACCTCGCCCTCCTCAACGAGGCGGGCCACCGGATCGGGAACTCCCTCGACCTGGAGACCACCGCCCGCGAACTCCTCGACGTCACCGTCCCCGGCTTCTGCGACCTGGCCGCCGTGGACCTCTACCAGGGGCTCCTGCTCGGCGACGACGACCGCGACCGGCCCGCCCGGCCGCACGGGCCCGGGGTCCCCTCGCTCCCCGGGGGCGGTCCCGGGCGCGCGCCCTCCGCACCGCTGCGCCGGGTCGCCTTCGCCTCCGCCGTCTCCGACGCGCCGCTGTCCGGGCCGGGCCCCGGCGCGCTGGTCGCCGTGGGCGAGGTCCACCGCTACCCGCCCGCCTCGCCCGGCACCCTGGCCCTGCGCACCGCCCGGCCGCGGCTGCTGGAGGGCGCCGCCCCCGACGACCTGATCCAGTCCACCCTCGTCGTCCCGCTCGTCGCGCACGACACGGTGGTCGGCCTGGCCCAGTTCTCCCGTACGAAGGGCAGCGAGCCCTTCGGCGAGCGGGACCGGGCCGTCGCCGTCGAGCTGGCCGCGCGGGCCGCCGTGTGCATCGACAACGCGCGGCTCTACCGGCGCGAACACGAACGCGCGCTGATACTCCAGCGCAGCCTGCTGCCCCCCGGCGATCCGGCGGCGGCGGGCCTCGACATCGCCTGCCGCTACCTGCCGGGCAACGCGGCGACGGAGGTCGGCGGCGACTGGTTCGACGTCATCGAGCTGCCCGGGCACCGCACCGCGCTCGTCGTCGGCGACGTGATGGGCCGCGGCCTGCGGGCCGCCGTCGCCATGGGCGAACTGCGCACGGCCGTACGGACCCTGGCCCTCCTGGACCTCGAACCGGCCGAAGTGCTCACCGCCCTGGACGAGGTGGCCCGGGGCCTCGGCACCCCGGGCGGATCGCAGCAGGCCTCGCGGGCGGCCCTGCAGTCCCGCGAGGCCGACCTCAACGACCTGTCGGAGGTCTACCTCGCGACCTGCGTCTACGCCGTCTACGACCCGGTGACCAGGCGCTGCACCATAGCCAACGCGGGCCACATGCCGCCCGTCCTGGTCGAGCCCGCCGAACCCGGGGGCCCGCCCCGGCCCGCGCTGCTGCTGGAGGTGCCGCCCGGCATGCCGCTCGGGGTCGGCGGCGAACCCTTCGAGGAGGTCGAGGTGGAGCTCCCCGAAGGCGCCCTGCTCGCCCTGTACACCGACGGGCTCGTCGAATCCCGTGACCACCCGTTGGAGGAGGGCCTGCGCGGGCTGCGGGAGGCCCTGGCCGATCCGGTGCGGCCGCTGGAGGACGTCTGCGACCACGTCCTGAGCTCGCTGCACACCCGGCACGGCGAGGACGACATCGCCCTGCTGCTGGCCCGGGTCCAGGGGCTGCCGATCGACGCGGTCGGCGACTGGCAACTGCCGCGCGAGGCCCGGTCGGTGGGCCGGGCGCGGGAGCTGGCCCGGGCGAAGCTGCCCGCGTGGGGGCTGGAGGGGCTGCTCGACACGACGGAACTGCTGGTGAGCGAGCTGGTGACGAACGCGCTGCGGTACGGGGAGGGCGAGATCAGGCTGCGGCTGCTGCTGGACCGGACCCTGGTGTGCGAGGTGTGGGACGGGAACCTGGTGCAGCCGCGGCGGCGGCGGGCCCGGGACACGGACGAGGGCGGGCGCGGGCTCCAACTGGTCGGGCTGCTGTCGGCCGGGTGGGGGACGCGGCGCACGCACCGGGGGAAGACGGTGTGGTTCGAGCTGCCGTTGCCGGGGGTGGCGGGGGAGGCCGTGGCCGAGCTGTCGGCCGAGCAGCTGCTCAGCATGTACGGGTAGTTCCGGAGCGGGCGGGGTGGTCCGGGGCGGAGGCGGGTGGGTCCGTGCGGACCGCTTCCCGGGGCTCCGCCCCGCAACCCGCGCCTCAAGTGCCGGCGGGGCCTGAACCTCCGCCCGCCTTCAGCGCCGCCAGGCGGGCTTCGATCTCGGTGTTCTTGTCCAGGTCGTCCAGGGCCTCGAACTGGGCGTCCAGGGTGGAGGCGGCCAGTTCCTGTTTGCCCAGGGCCATCGCCTCCTCGCGGCGGACCTTGTCCTCGAAGCGGTTCAGGTCGCTCGTCGGGTCCATCACGTCGATGTTCTTCACCGCGTCCATCATCGTGTTCTGCGCCTGGGCCGTCTTCGCGCGCGCCACCAGTTCGTCGCGCTTCGCCTGGAGCTCGGTCAGCTTGGTCTTCATCGAGTTCAGACCGCTCTTGAGCTTCTCGACGACCTCCGTCTGCGCCGCGATCGTCGGCTCCGCCGTCTTCGCCTCCTTCTCCGACTGGAGCTGGCGGCCCAGCGCGACCTTCGCCAGGTTGTCGAACTTGTCCGCGTCCGTGGGCGTGCCCGGCGTGCCCGTCGTCCGCAGCTCGTCGGCCTTGCGGCTGGCCGCCAGGGCCTTGGCGCCCCACTCGGCCGCCGCGTTCACGTCCTCGGCGTGGTCCGCCTCCAGCATCCGCAGGTTGCCGATCGTGGTGGCGACGGCCTGCTCCGCCTCGGAGATGTTGTTCGTGTAGTCCCGGATCAGCTGGTCCAGCATCTTCTGCGGGTCTTCCGCCTGGTCCAGCAGCGCGTTGATGTTGGCCTTCGCGAGCTGGGTGACGCGGCCGAGGATGGTCTGCTTGCTCATGGTTCCTACTCCTGGTGGGAAGGGGGAGGGTGTCGTCAGAAGCGGCCGCCACCGCCCATCCGGCCGCGGGTGCCCCCGCCGCCGAAGGAGCCCGGACCGGGGCCGCCGCCCCCGAAGCCGCCGCCGCCACCGCCGCCGCCGAAGCCGCCGTACCCGCCCCCGCGGCCGCCGCGGCCGCCGCCGAGGATCTCGCCGAGGATGATCCCGCCCAGCACCGCGCCGCCCATGCCGCCCTGCTGCGAGCGGCGGCCGCCGTACGGGTCCTGGTACGCCCGCACGTCCGCCTCCGCCAGCTGCTGCGCCTGCCGGGCCAGCGAGTCCGCCTGCTGCGCCTCCGCCAGCGCGGCCGCCGGGTCCGAGCCCGTCACCGCGAGCGAGCGCTCCAGGTGCCGCTGGGCCTCCGCCAGCCGGGTGCGGGCCTGGCTGCCGACGGCGCCGCGACTGGTGGTGACGTAGTCCGCGGCCGCCCCGATCGCGCTGCGGGCCGACAGCAGGGCCTGGTCCAGCAGGGCCGCGGCCCGTTGGCGGCCCGACTCGCGCTCCCGGGCTCCGGCGAGCGCCTCGTCCAGGGCCGCGTCGGCCTCCTCGATCCGGCGCAGGGCGTCGATCGGGTCGTACCGGCCCGCGCCCTGCTCCGCCCGAACGTCGGCCAGTACGGACTCCGCCCGGCCGATCCGGCCCCGCAGGTCCGCCGTGGAGACGCCCTCGGCGGTCCCCGTCAGCAGCCCGCGGGCGTCCGCGAGGTCGGTCTCGGTCTCGTTCAGGGCGCCGGTCAGCTTGCCGGCCGCCTCGGCCAGCTCCTGCGCGCGCCGCTCCACCGCGTCCACCAGGGTGGCCGCCTGGTCGACGGCGCCCTCGGCGGCCCGTACGTGCACGGCCGCCTTGCCGTTGTCCCCGCCGTCGACGGCGGCGCGCGCCTCGCCGAGGCTGGTCGTGGCGAACAGCAGCCGGTCCTTGGCCTGTTCGGCGTTGGAGGCCACGGGGGCGGACGCGGAATCGGCGTACCGCCGGGCCAGGGCGGTCAAGGTCGCCTCGGCCGTCGAGGTCCGGCCGGTCAGCGCGCGGAAGTGCGCCTGTACGGTCTCCAGCGCCTGCGGTGCGTTCTTCTCCAGGGCGCGCAGCCGGTCGAAGTCGGCCGATTCGGCGTCCAGGCGCCGACTGGCCCCGGTGCAGCGGGCCACGATCTCGTCCAGCATCCGGCGCCGGGTCGCGTCGTCCTCGGGATAGGCGTCGTCGAGCTGCTGGCGCAGCCGGAAGGCGTGCGTCAGCTCGTCCTTGGCGTAGGCCACGGCCGCGGTGAACGGCCCCACCGCCGCCTCGCCGAACTGGGCCGAGGCGAAGCCGAGTTCCTCGGTGCTGGTGCGGACCGCGTCGTCGGTCTCCACCAGCAGCGACTTGGCCTCGGCGTCGAGTTCGGCGAGCGGGAGCCGCGGCGGGCCCTGCTCGCCCCAGCCCGAGCTGGTCGTCGTGGCGCGGTCGGTCGGCCCCTTGCGCCTGCGGCGGCTGTAGGCGTAGGCGCCGAGCGCGCCCGCGGCGCCGACCGCGATCACGGGGAGGACGAAGTCACCGGCCCCGCTCTCGCCGCCCGCCCGGTCCCCGCCGGGATCGGCCACGCCCGGGGTGATCGCGGGGACCGGCACCGGCCGCCCCGCGAGCACGGCGTCGTAGCCGTTCGCCGCGCCGATCGCCGCGCCCGCCCAGTCGTTCTCCTTCAGGGCGGGCTCGATGGCGGTACGGGCGACGGTCGCCAGCTGTTCCTTGGTGAAGCCGGAGTCGACGTCGGCCGAGTAGGCGTACTGCCGGGCCCCGGTCGCGACGGCGAGCAGGACGTCGTTCTGCCCGAGGCCGCTGCGCTGCGCGGTGGCGTCGGCCCAGCTCTGGGCGGAGCGTCCGGAGAAGTCGCGGACGTACGCCACGAACAGCTGGACGCGCTGGTCGGCGTACAGCTTGTCGAGGGCGGCGGCCACGGCGGGCTCACGGTCGCCCAGGGCGCCCACCCGGTCGGTGATCTGCCCCTGCTGCGACAGGGTGACGGGATCGTCGGCCCGGGCCGGTGGGGCCCCGGCCGCGCCCTGGCCGCCGAGCGCGAGCAGCGCGGCGGCCAGGGCGAGCGCGGCCCGCAGGGATATCCGGGAGGTGGCGCTCGGCTTCGTCCTGCTTCTCGGCGGGATCACATTTGGGAGGTTATGGGGGGTTTCACGCCCCCGCACCCCGAGCACCCGCCCCGGTCAGTCCTTGCGGCGGCCGATCTTCGAGCCCAGCCAGACCAGCGGGTCGTACTTGCGGTCCACCGCCCGCTCCTTCAGCGGGATCAGGGCGTTGTCGGTGATCTTGATGCCCTCGGGGCAGACCTCCGAACAGCACTTGGTGATGTTGCAGTAGCCCAGCCCGTGCTCCTCCTGGGCCGTCCGCTTGCGGTCCAGGCCCTGCTCGGCGGCCGCGTCCAGCGGGTGCATGTCCAGCTCCGCCACCCGCATGAGGAACCGCGGCCCCGCGAAGGCGGCCTTGTTCTCCTCGTGGTCGCGCACCACGTGACAGGTGTCCTGACACAGGAAGCACTCGATGCACTTGCGGAACTCCTGCGAGCGCTCCACGTCCACCTGCTGCATCCGGTACTCGCCCGGCGCCACCCCCTCGGGCGGTACGAAGGCCGGGACCTCCCGCGCCTTCGCGTAGTTGAAGGACACGTCCGTCACCAGGTCCCGGACCACCGGGAACGCCCGCAGCGGAGTGACCGTGATCGTCTCCTCGCGGGAGAAGGTCGACATGCGGGTCATGCACATCAGCCGCGGCCGCCCGTTGACCTCCGCGCTGCACGAGCCGCACTTGCCCGCCTTGCAGTTCCAACGGACCGCGAGGTCGCCGGCCTGGGTGGCCTGGAGCCGGTGGACGATGTCGAGGACCACCTCGCCCTCGTTCACCTCGACGGTGAAGTCCCGCAGCTCACCGCCCTCGGCGTCGCCCCGCCAGATCCGGAACGCGGCGTCGTAGCTACTCACTCGTAGAGCTCCTCTTCGGCGAGGTACTTGACCAGCTCTTCCTTCTCGAAGAGCGCGAGCAGGTCCGGGCGGACGGGCTCGGTCCGGGTGTGTTCCAGGGCGATCCGGTCGGCCGCCGGACCGGCGGGGTCCGCCGGGTCCGGGGGCACCGGCCGACAGAGCAGGTTCACCGGGCGCCAGGCCCGGTCCATGGCCGGGTAGTCCTCCCGGGTGTGGCCGCCGCGGCTCTCGGTGCGCTCCAGGGCGGCCCGGGCCACGCACTCGCTGACCAGCAGCATGTTGCGCAGGTCCAGGGCCAGGTGCCAGCCCGGGTTGAACTGGCGGTGCCCCTCCACCCCGGCGCGGGCGGCCCGTGCGCGAAGCCCCGCCAGCCGCTCCAGCGCCTCGGCCATCTCGCCCGCCCGCCGGATGATGCCGACCAGGTCGTTCATCGCCTGCTGGAGTTCCTGGTGGAGGGTGTACGGGTTCTCCGCGCCCTCCTCGGCGTGGAAGGGGGCCAGCGCCTCCTCGGCCGCCGCGTCGACCTCCCGCTGCGGGGCCACGGGCGGGGCGGCGGCCAGATCCGCGGCGTACCCGGCCGCGTGCAGCCCCGCCCTGCGGCCGAAGACCAGCAGGTCGGACAGGGAGTTCCCGCCCAGCCGGTTCGAACCGTGCATCCCGCCCGCGACCTCGCCCGCCGCGAAGAGCCCGGGCACCCCGAGGGTCGCCGCCGTCTCCGAGTCGACCGCGATCCCGCCCATCACGTAGTGGCAGGTCGGGCCGACCTCCATCGGCTCCGCGGTGATGTCCACGTCCGCCAGCTCCTTGAACTGGTGGTACATCGACGGCAGTCGCCGCCGGATCCGCTCGGCGGGCATCCGGGTGGACACGTCCAGGAAGACCCCGCCGTGCGGGGAGCCGCGGCCCGCCTTCACCTCGGAGTTGATCGCGCGGGCCACCTCGTCGCGGGGGAGCAGCTCGGGCGGACGCCGGTTGTGGTCCGGGTCCTCGTACCAGCGGTCGCCCTCGGCCTCCGACTCGGCGTACTTCTCCTTGAAGACGTCCGGGACGTAGTCGAACATGAACCGCTTGCCCTCGCTGTTGCGCAGCACCCCGCCGTCCCCGCGCACCGACTCGGTGACGAGGATGCCCTTGACCGAGGGCGGCCAGACCATGCCGGTCGGGTGGAACTGCACGAACTCCATGTTCAGCAACGGCGCCCCGGCCAGCAGGGCCAGCGCGTGGCCGTCGCCGGTGTACTCCCAGGAGTTCGAGGTGGTCTTGAAGGACTTCCCGATCCCGCCCGTGGCCAGCACCACCGCCGGGGCCTCCAGGACGAAGAAGCGGCCGGACTCGCGCTCGTAGCAGAAGACCCCCGCGACCCGCCCGCCGTCGCCCCGGCCGTGGTCCTTCAGGACGCGGGTGACGGTGCACTCCTGGAAGACCTTGAGCCGGGCCTCGTGGTCCCCGTACTCCTTGAAGTCCTCCTGCTGGAGCTGGACGATCTTCTGCTGGAGGGTCCGGATCAGCTCCAGTCCGGTCCGGTCGCCCACGTGCGCGAGGCGCGGGTACTCGTGCCCGCCGAAGTTGCGCTGGGAGATCCGCCCGTCGGGCGTCCGGTCGAAGAGCGCCCCCCAGGTCTCCAGCTCCCAGACCCGGTCGGGGGCCTCCTTGGCGTGCAGCTCCGCCATCCGCCACTGGTTCAGGAACTTCCCGCCGCGCATCGTGTCGCGGAAGTGCACCTGCCAGTTGTCGCCCTCGTTGACGTTGCCCATGGAGGCGGCGATGCCGCCCTCGGCCATCACCGTGTGGGCCTTGCCGAAGAGGGACTTGCAGATCACGGCGGTACGGGCGCCCCGCTCGCGGGCCTCGATCGCGGCCCGCAGCCCGGCGCCGCCCGCGCCGACCACGACCACGTCCCACTGCTGCCGGTCGACTTGAGCCATGTCAGAAGATCCTCGGGTCGTCGAGCGCACCGCTGGCCAGCAGGTACACGTAGAAGTCGCAGAGCGCGACGCTGATCAGGGAGGCCCAGGCCAGCTGCATGTGACGGGAGTTGAGGCGGCTCACCCAGCCCCACAGCCGGTAGCGCACCGGGTGCTTGGAGAAGTGCTTGAGCTTGCCGCCCATGATGTGGCGGCAGGAGTGGCAGGACAGCGTGTAGGCCCAGATCAGCGCGATGTTGACGAGGAACAGCAGCGAGCCGAGGCCCATGTGGCCCCAGGCGTAGTGCGCGTCGCGGAAGGTCAGCACGGTGTCGTAGGTGAGGATGCCCGCGACCGGCAGTGCCGCGTAGAAGAAGTAGCGGTGCATGTTCTGGAAGACCAGCGGGAAGCGGGTCTCGCCGGAGTACTTCGCGTGCGGCTCGGCGACCGCGCAGGCCGGGGGCGAGGCCCAGAAGCCCCGGTAGTAGGCCTTGCGGTAGTAGTAGCAGGTGAGCCGGAAGCCGAGCGGGAACACCAGCACCAGCAGCGCGGGGGACAGGCCCCACCAGCTGCCGAAGAGGTCCCAGTTGGGTCCGTCGCGCATCTCCCGGCAGTTCTCCGCGAGGCACGGGGAGTAGAAGGGCGAGACGTAGGGGGCCGCGTAGTAGTCGGCGTTGGAGAAGGCCCGCCAGGTCGAATAGACGATGAAGGCGAGCAGCCCGGCCGCGGTGCCGGCGGGGGCCAGCCACCACCGGTCGGTGCGCAGGTGCCGGGCGGCGATCGCGGCGCGGGAGGCGCCGTGCACGCCGGTCAGGGGTCGGGGTGGTTCCGTGCCTGTGGCCAAAGGGGACTCCGGGAGGAGTGGAGGGGTGGCCCAGGAGACCCGGCCGCCGGGTGGCGGCGGGGCCTGATGGGGAGTGCCGGGCGAAACCGGCCGTCGCGTGCCGCGGGCCGTGCGCGTGCGGTGCCGTTCGGCTCAGGGGGCCCGACGGTCGCGGGCGCCGAGGCCCTCGTCGTCGGAATCCGTCCACAGCGTGCTGTCGTACGGGGTGTCCGGGACGAAGACCGTCCCCTCCCCGCCCGGCGGCCCCGCGGCCGCGGGCGCCTGGCGCGCGACGTCCCGCTCCAGTCGCTCGACCGAGCGGACCAGCTCGTTCAGATTGCGTCGTACGGCGGTCAAATCGTCCTGCAGGGACATGACTTGCCCTCACTTCCGCAGGTTGCGGTGGCAACGCTCATGTGCGCCTGCGAGTGTCGCGCCTGAGGGCGCCGGTTGTGAAGGGACGTGACGGTATTGCGGGCGCGCAGGCCGGAACCGTGCGCCCCCGGTCCGCCGCCCCGGATCCCCCGAACGGGTCAGTGCGGGCCCGCCGCGTGCCCGGGATTGGTCCGCACGGGTGGGGTTCGCGGCGTGGCGCGGGTCGGCTGCGGAAGGTGCGCGAGGCGGTCGATTTCAGTGGGTTCATCACCAGTGTGATCAGCTCCATATACCGCCAAACGTGATCAAGCCACCCCACCGAGTCCCGCCCCGCTCGGCCCCGCTCCGGAGGTACCACCCATGTCCCAGAGAAGGCGCAGGTCCTTGGCGCTGCTGACCTCGGGAGTCCTCGCACTGCCGCTGCTGACGGGCTGCGGCGGCGGCGAAGACGAGGGCGGCCCGGCCGCCGCCGGTCAGGACATCTCGTCCACCACCCGCGACCTGGTCGCGGACGGCGGATCGGTGCGCTGGGCCGTCGACGCGCTGCCCGAGACCCTCAACACCTTCCAGGCGGACGCCGACGCCACCACCGGGCGGATCGCCGGAGCCGTCCTGCCGCAGCTCTTCGTCATGGACGCCAAGGGCCGGCCCGTCGCCAACCCCGACTTCCTGGAGAAGGCCGAGGTCGTCGAGCGCGAGCCCAAGCAGGTCGTGCTCTACAAGCTCAACCAGCAGGCGGTGTGGAGCGACGGCCGCGAGGTCGGCGCACCCGACTTCGTCGCGCAGTGGCGGGCCCTGAACGGCAAGGACTCGGCGTACTGGACGGCCCGCAACGCCGGCTACGACCGGATCGAGAAGATCGAGCGCGGCGCCAACGACCTGGAAGTCAAGGTCACCTTCGCCAAGCCCTACACCGACTGGCGCTCCCTGTTCAGCCCGCTCTACCCCAAGCAGGTCACCGGCAGCCCCGAAGCCTTCAACGAGGGCGCGCGCGGCACCCTCAAGGTGACGGCGGGCCCCTTCAACCTCGGCGCCATCGACAAGAAGACCGGCACCGCGGCGCTCTCGCGCAACCCGCGCTGGTGGGGCCGTCCCGCCAAGCTCGACTCCCTCGTCCTGACCGCCGTCCCCCGCGCCGAGCGCGCCGCCGCGCTCGCCGCCGGGAAGCTGGACCTGGCCGAGATCGACCGCGGCGGCGCCGACCGCATCGCGCTCGCCCACCGGGACGCCGCCCACCAGGGCGCCCCCGCCCACGGCCCCGGCGCCGCGGTGACCGCCGCCCAGGCCACGCTCTCCTGGGCGGTCGCCTTCGGCGCCGACGAGGGCAAGGCCAGGGACGAGCAGGAGAGCCGCAAGAAGAACGCCGAGGCGGCCGCCGCCTACGCCGCCCAGCAGAAGGCCCTGCGCTCCTTCACCGTGCGCAAGTCCCTGGAGCCCGCCTACACCCAGCTCGCCCTCAACGGCGCCTCCGGACCGCTGGCCGACGAGCGGGTGCGCCGGGCGGTGGCCCGGGCGCTGGACCGCCAGGGCCTCACCGACATCGTGCTGAGGCCCCTAGGCCTGCCCTCGAAGCCGGTCGGCAGCCACGTGGCCCTGGCCGGGCAGCGCGCCTACGCCGACAACAGCGACGCCCTCGGCGGCCAGGACGCCCAGGCCGCCCAAGCCCTCCTCGCCGACGCGGGCTGGCGCAAGGGGGGCAAGCTGTCCGACCCCGCCGGGGCCAAGGCCGGTCCCGAGAGCGAGAAGAAGGACGACGGGAAGACCCCCGGCCGCCGCGCCCCCGCAACCCCCGCCGACGGTGACGGCACCGGCAACGACGGCCTGTACGTCGTGGGCCAGGACGACCGCAACGGCGCCCGCCCGCCCGCGGCCCTGAACCCGCCGCTGCGCCCGGCCCCGCTCCCGGGCCTGCGCCCCGGCGACCGACCGGCCCGCCAGGAGGACGAAGCCGTCCGCCGGCCCGAGGGCCCGGTCGAGCCGCAGGTGGGCGGACTCCCCGAGGGCGACGGCCGCTACGCCCCCGACGGGGAGGTCGTCGACGCCGACCGCTTCGCCTCCGGGGCGCACCAGCCCTCCCCGGTGCTGGCGGCCGTACCGCTCGCCGAACAGCAGGAGGCCGCGCTCCTGGCCCAGGCCGCCGCCGCCGTCGACGACGGCAAGCGCAACCCCGCCCTGGACGCCGAGGCGGCCCCCGCCGAGGAGCAGGGCGCGGCCAAGGCCAGCCCGGCGCCCGCGCCCGCCAAGCACGCGGTGCGCACCTCCGGCGCGATGCTCGCCAAGGACGGCAAGCCGCTCACGCTGCGCTTCGTGCTCCCCTCCGGCCCCGGTTCCGAGGCGCTGCGCACGGTCGGCGAGCGGATCTCCCAGATGCTCCAGAAGATCGGCGTCAACACCGAGCTGATCAAGGTCGCCGACGACAGCTTCTTCAAGGACCACATCGCCTCGGGCCAGTACGACCTGGCCCTGTACTCGTGGCCCGCGACCGCCTTCCCGGCGACGGACGCCCGGCCGATCTTCGCCAAGCCCGCGCCCGCCGCCGACGGCTCGCTGCTCGTCGAGCAGAACTACACCCGCGTCGGCACCGACCGGATCGACCAGCTCTTCGACCAGGCGCTCGGCGAGCTGGACGAGGAGCAGTCCCGCGAGCTGGTGCGCAAGGCGGACGCCCGGATCTGGGCCGCGGCCGGTTCCATCCCGCTCTTCCAGCGCCCCGAGCTGGTGGCGGCCAAGCCCGGTCTGGTCAACGCGGGTGCCTTCGGTCTGGGGGCGCCCCGCTTCCAGGACATCGGCTGGGTCAAGCCCGCCGGCGCGGCGAAGTCCGCCAAGGAAAAGGCGGCGAAGAAGAGCTGACCTGACACCCAAGGACGGGTGAACAAGCTCAGAAGTGACTCAAGTCCCTTGCCCGCCGCTCACCTCGGCGGGCAAGGTCGTACGTAGCCATTGACCCGCAAGAACACCGGCCGGGACCCCCCACCCCAACCCCGGCCCAGCACCGCCCGCGACCTCGTCGCGGTCAGCCCTCCGGCCTCTTGACAGACCCCCCGGCGTGCGGTTCCCGCCACGCAACGTACGATGGGGTAAGGCCGTGGCAGGTTTTTCCGCCCGGCGGGCGCGCGTGCCGGACCGTACGCGACGCCATCCACGATTCCGGGAGAAGCGCCGCCAGTATGACCACGCGCCACGACATTCGTAATGTAGCCATCGTCGCCCACGTCGACCATGGCAAGACGACCCTCGTCGACGCCATGCTGAAGCAGGCAGGTGCCTTCGCCGCCCACCAGCACCTCGACGACCGCATGATGGACTCGAACGACCTGGAGCGCGAGAAGGGCATCACCATTCTCGCGAAGAACACCGCGGTCAAGTACCACCCGAAGGAGGGTGGCGCGCCGATCACGATCAACATCATCGACACCCCGGGTCACGCCGACTTCGGTGGTGAGGTCGAGCGCGGCCTGTCCATGGTCGACGCGGTCGTCCTCCTCGTCGACGCCTCCGAGGGCCCGCTGCCGCAGACGCGCTTCGTGCTCCGCAAGGCGCTGCAGGCGAAGATGCCCGTCATCCTCTGCATCAACAAGACCGACCGCCCCGACTCGCGGATCGACGAGGTCGTCAACGAGACGTACGACCTCTTCCTCGACCTGGACGCGGACGAGGACCAGATCGAATTCCCGATCGTCTACGCCTGCGCCCGTGACGGCGTCGCCTCGCTGACCAAGCCCGAGGACGGCACCGTCCCGGCCGACAGCGAGAACCTCGAGCCGTTCTTCTCGACGATCCTGGCCCACGTGCCGGCTCCCGAGTACGACGAGGACGCGCCGCTCCAGGCCCACGTCACCAACCTGGACGCCGACAACTTCCTCGGCCGCATCGCGCTGCTCCGCGTCGAGCAGGGCGAGCTGCGCAAGGGTCAGACGGTCACCTGGATCAAGCGCGACGGTTCGCAGTCGAACGTCCGCATCACCGAGCTCCTCATGACCGAGGCGCTCACCCGCAAGCCCGCCGAGGTGGCGGGCCCGGGTGACATCTGCGCGGTCGCCGGCATCCCCGACATCATGATCGGCGAGACCCTGGCCGACCCGGAGAACCCGATCGCGCTCCCGCTGATCACGGTCGACGAGCCCGCGATCTCCATGACCATCGGTACGAACACCTCCCCGATGGTCGGCCGCGGCGGCAGCGGCAAGGGCGCGGACGCCAAGTCCGCGGTCAAGGACCGCAAGGTCACCGCCCGCCAGGTCAAGGACCGTCTGGACCGCGAGCTGATCGGTAACGTCTCGCTGCGCGTCCTGGACACCGAGCGCCCCGACGCCTGGGAGGTGCAGGGCCGCGGTGAGCTGGCGCTGGCCATCCTGGTCGAGCAGATGCGCCGCGAGGGCTTCGAGCTGACCATCGGCAAGCCGCAGGTCGTCACGCAGCTCGTCGACGGCAAGGTGCACGAGCCGGTCGAGCGCATGACCATCGACGTCCCCGAGGAGCACATGGGCGCGGTCACGCAGCTCATGGGCGTCCGCAAGGGCCGCATGGACAACATGTCGAACCACGGCTCCGGCTGGGTCCGCATGGAGTTCGTCGTCCCGTCGCGAGGCCTCATCGGCTTCCGCACGGAGTTCCTCACCAACACCCGCGGTACGGGCATCGCCCACTCGATCCACGAGGGCCTGGAGCCGTGGTTCGGCGAGCTGAAGACCCGTAACAACGGTTCGCTGGTCGCCGACCGCTCCGGTGCGGTCACGCCGTTCGCCATGATCAACCTGCAGGAGCGCGGCGTCCTGTTCACCGACCCCGGCACCGAGGTGTACGAGGGCATGATCATCGGCGAGAACTCGCGCGCCGACGACATGGACGTGAACATCACCAAGGAGAAGAAGCTCACGAACATGCGTGCGGCTTCCGCGGACAACACGGAGAACGTGGTGCCCCCGCGCAAGCTGTCGCTGGAGCAGTCCCTGGAGTTCTGCCGCGACGACGAGTGCGTCGAGGTGACCCCGGAGGCCGTCCGCATCCGCAAGGTCGTTCTGGACCAGAAGGAGCGCGGCCGCTCGTCCTCGCGCGCCAAGCGGTAATTGCCGCGAACGTCACGTTTTGTGACTCGACCCCTTCCCCACGGGTTCCGTGGTGGAGGGGTCGTTCGCTTTTGTCAAGCGGATTGTCTCGTTCACGTGTCCGTATATCGGGCATCACGCTCCGGAAGGTGTACTAACCGTCCGTTTCGCGGGTGTCTGTCTAGGCTCAGTTTGTCCGTATTTCGGACTACTGACCTGTAGTGATGTTGTCAAAACGAGACCCTTTAAGTGTGGTTTACGGGTCGGCCGTACTTAATAGTTGGCACCAAGCTCGGGTCAATGGGTCACGCACTGTGGGGAGTGTCGACTCACGAGCACACTGTGGGTAACTCATCGCGTCATCGCTGTCAGGGGTGTCAGCGTGCGATCGAGTACCCCGTCTTGTAGTGACAAGTGGACTCATGAGGAGGAAACCCATGCGTGGTGCTCAGAGCGCCAAGTGGGTCGCGGGCGCGGCAATCATTGCCCTGGCCGCGACTGCCTGTGGTGGCGGTGACGGCGACAAGAAGGCTTCGGGTCCCGCTGGCGGTACCTTCCGCCTCGGCATCACCGAGCCGGTCGCGATCGACCCGTACAACACGCAGGAGTCTGAGGGCGCCCTGGTCGCGCACAACCTCTTCACCGGCCTGTACAGCGCGACGCCGGACGGCAAGCTGAAGCCGGCCCTGGCCGAGTCGTTCACCACGAGCGACGACGGCAAGACCTGGACCTTCAAGATCAAGGCCGGCACCAAGTTCTCCAACGGTGAAGTGGTCGACGCGGAGTCGTTCATCCGTGGTTGGACCCGCACCGTCGCGAAGGCCTCGGCCTCCGACGTCGCGTACCCGATGGACGGAATCGTCGGCTACAAGGAGCTCAACGGCGGCACCAGCGACAAGTTCGCCGGTCTGTCGGCTCCGGACGCCAACACGCTGAAGGTCGAGCTGTCCGCGGCTGACTTCGAGTTCGACAAGAAGACCGTCCACACGGTCTTCAGCCCCGTTCCGAAGGCCGCCGGCGCCGCCAACAACAAGGCGTACAACGACGCTCCCATCGGCAACGGCCCCTTCAAGATGGAGGGTTCGTGGCAGCACAACAAGTCCATCACCATGGTCCGTAACGACGACTACGGCCTGGAGAAGGCGAAGCTCGCCAAGGTTGAGATCTCGATCCTCAACTCGGCCAACGCCGCCACCCTCGAGTACCAGGGCTACCAGGCGGGTAGCTTCGACTGGGCCCGTATGCCCACGCCGCAGCTGCCGGTCGCCAAGGCCAAGTACTCGGCCAAGAAGCAGTGGATCGAAGCCGACACCTCGGGTATCAACTACCTGGTCGTCTTCAACCAGAACGCGCCGATGAACAACGTCGACGCGCGCAAGGCGATCTCCTACGCGATCGACCGCGAGGCCATCGCCAAGGGCGTCTTCCAGGGCATGCAGAAGCCCGCCACGTCCGTGCTCCCGCCCTCGTTCGCGGACACGTACACCAACAACCTCTGCACCTCCTGCATCAAGCAGGACCCGGCCAAGGCCAAGGAGCTCGCGGCCAAGGGCGGCCTGAAGCCGGGCACCGTCCTGGACTTCGGCTACAACACCGGTGGCGGCCACGAAGAGTGGGTCCAGGCCATCGCGCAGCAGCTGAAGGACGTCCTCGGCCTCGAGGTCAAGCTGAACGGCAAGCCGTTCAAGGAGGCCCTGGCGCAGCAGCAGGACAAGGCGACCGCCGGTATCTGGCGTTCGGCCTGGGGCGCGGACTACCCGACCCCGGACAACTTCCTGTTCCCGCTGCTCGACTCGGGTTCGATCAACGAGGACCCCGCCACGGGCAAGGCCCAGGGTGACAACCGCGGTCGCTACAACAACCCGAAGTTCGACGAGCTGATCACCAAGGCTCGCGCCACCAAGGACCCGGCCGCTCGCGCCGCGGTCTACAAGGAGGCCGAGAAGATCGCCGTCGAGGACGACCAGGCGCTGATCCCGACCTGGAAGCGCACGCAGTACCGCCTCGCGAACACGGACAAGTTCAGCAACATGGCGATGGACTTCTTCGAGGACCCGAACCTCGCGGAAATCTCCGCCAAGTAGTCGTACTTCTTCACCAGTAGGTAGGCGAAGGCTGTGGGGGCCGGAGTAACTTCTTCGGTCCCCACGGCCTTCGCTCAGTCCCGGGCGCACCCCTCATCTCTCCCGTTCCGCGCCCGGAAGCGGCCAATCTCCCGATCGGATGATGCCGCCAACCCCCACGCTCAGTATGTGAAGGAGGCATCGTGGGCAGATATGTGATCCGGCGGCTCGGACAGATGGTGGTCGTCCTCTTCGGTGCGACGATTATTCTCTTTGGCTGTCTCTTCGTGCTCCCGGGCGACCCGGTGGGCTCGCTCGGCGGTGACAAGGCCCGCGACCCGGCGGTTGTCGAGGCGCTCCGCGAGCGCTACGGACTCAACGACCCGCTGCCGGTCCAATACGGCAACTTCGTCAAGAACCTCGTGCAGGGCGACCTCGGTGAGGACTTCACCCAGCGCCGCCCCGTGACCGAGGTGCTCCAGCCCAAGCTCGTGAACACCGCCGAGCTGGCGCTGCTGGCGATCGTCCTCGACATCGCGATCGGCCTGTTCGCCGGTCTGATCGCCGCGCTGTTCAGATACTCCTTCTGGGACGTACTGATCACGCTCCTCACGACCATGGCCGTGGGTTTCCCATCCTTCGTGATCGGCATGGTGTTCCAGAAGGTCTTCGTGATCCAGCTCGAATGGGTCCCGCTGATCTCCGACGGCACCTTCAAGTCGATGATCCTGCCGGCCTTCGTGCTCGCGATCCTCGACGCGGCGCTCGTGGCGCGGCTGATGCGCGGCACGATGCTGGAGGTCCTGCGCGCCGACTACGTCAAGACGGCCGTCGCCAAGGGTCTGCCGCGGCGCACGGTGCTCTTCAAGCACGTGATGCGGAACTCGATCATCCCGGTCGTCACGTACCTGGGTATCTCCTTCGGCTCGCTGCTCGGTGGCGCACTCATCACCGAGGCGATCTTCAACTGGGACGGCATCGGGCTCGCCCTGGTGCAGGCGGTTCAGCAGCAGAACAACCCGATCATCATCGGCGTGGTGACCTTCGGCGTCGCCGTGTTCGTCCTGCTCAACCTGATCGTCGACCTCCTCTACGCGGTCCTCGACCCCCGCATCCGTCTCGCCTGATCCCAGGCAGCCCGTTCTAGGAGTCATACCCATGACCGAGCTCACCAAGAGCACATCGGTGGCGGGGGACGCGACCGCCGTGGCAGGGGGCGCGAAGGCCGCAGAGGCCGAACCCGCCATCGCCCGCGTCACCCAGTGGGGCGAGATCCGCCACCGCTTCCTCGCCAACAAGCTGGCCGTCGTCGGCCTCGCCCTCGTCGTCGGGCTGTTCGCGGTCGCGCTGTTCGCACCGCTGATCGCGCCGCACGACCCGTACGCGCAGGATCTGACCAACACCCTGCAGACCCCGGGTGGAGCGCACTTCCTCGGTACGGACGCACTGGGCCGCGACCAGTTCTCGCGCATCATCTACGGCAGCCGCATCGCGGTCATCGTCGGTCTCGCGTCGATCTTCCTGGCCTGTGCGATCGGCATCGTCATCGGCGCCATCGCCGGCTACTTCGGCCGCGCGACGGACTCCGTCCTGATGCGCATCGCCGACGTGTTCTTCGCGTTCCCGCTGCTCATCGGCGCGATCGTGATCATCATCGCGATGGGCCGTGGTGTCACCCCGGTGATCATCTCGCTGGCCATCTTCTCCTGGCCGACGGTCGCCCGTCTGCTGCGCAGCTCGATCCTGTCGGTCCGCGAGGCCGACTACGTGCTGGCTGCGCGCGCCCTCGGCGCGGACACCCGGCGGATCATCATCCGGCACATCCTCCCCAACTCCGTCGCCGCCGTGATGGCGTACGCCGCCTTCAGCGTCGGTGGAGCCATCGTGGCCGAGGCCTCGCTGTCCTTCCTGGGCGTCGGCGTGAGCCCGGAGATTCCCGAGTGGGGCAACATGCTCGCCGGTGCCAAGGACTTCATGGGCGTCAAGGACTACCTGTGGACGTACCCCAGCATCGCGATCGTGCTGACGGTCCTCGGCTTCGTTTTCGTCGGCGACGGGCTCCGCGACGCCCTCGACCCGAAGCTGCGCTAGAAGGGCGGCACCACTTATGACTACTTCAAGCGTCACCGCAGAAGTGCCCCACCAGAGGGCAGCGGGTGCCGAGGCACCCGTGCTCGAAGTGCGCGACCTGCACGTCGAGTTCAAGACCCGCGAAGGCGTGGTCAAGGCCGTCAACGGCGTGAACTACAGCGTCTCTTCAGGTGAGACGCTGGCAGTCCTCGGCGAGTCCGGTTCCGGCAAGTCCGTGACCGCGCAGGCGATCATGGGCATCCTCGACTCGCCCCCCGGGCGGGTCTCCCAGGGCGAGATCCTCTTCAAGGGCCAGGACATCCTGCAGCTCCCGGAGAGCGAGCGGCGCAAGCTGCGCGGTCCGAAGATGGCGATGATCTTCCAGGACGCGCTCTCCGCGCTGAACCCGGTGTACTCCGTCGGCAACCAGCTGGGCGAGATGTTCCGCGTCCACCAGGGCATGTCGAAGAAGGACGCCAAGACCAAGGCCATCGAGCTGATGGAGCGGGTGAAGATCCCGGCTGCCCGCAGCCGTGTCAACGACTACCCGCACCAGTTCTCCGGCGGCATGCGCCAGCGCATCATGATCGCGATGGCGCTCGCCCTGGAGCCCGACCTGATCATCGCGGACGAGCCCACCACGGCGCTCGACGTGACGGTCCAGGCCCAGGTCATGGACCTGCTGGCGGACCTGCAGCGCGAGTACAACATGGGTCTGATCCTGATCACCCACGACCTCGGCGTCGTCGCCGACGTCGCGGACAAGATCGCCGTGATGTACGCGGGCCGCATCGTCGAGCAGGCTCCGGTCCACGAGCTGTACGGGCGCCCCGCGCACCCCTACACCCGCGGTCTGCTGGACTCGATCCCGCGCCTGGACCAAAAGGGCGAAGAGCTCTACGCGATCAAGGGGCTGCCGCCCAACCTGCTCAAGATCCCGACGGGCTGCGCCTTCAACCCGCGCTGCCCCAAGGCGCAGGACATCTGCCGCACCGACGTCCCGGCCCTGCTGCCGGTGACCGAGCGCGACGGCATCGAACTGGTCGGCCGCGGCAGCGCCTGCCACTTCTGGGAGGAGCAGATCCATGGCTGAGCTGAGCAAGAAGGACAACGCCGTGGACGACGCCACCCCGAGCCTGGCCGAGGTCGAGACCGTCGACGTCGCGTCCGAGGAAGCGGCCCTGGAGGCCATCGCGGCCCCCGTGGACCGCGGTGAGCCGATCCTGCAGGTGCGCAACCTGGTCAAGCACTTCCCGCTGACCCAGGGCATCCTCTTCAAGAAGCAGATCGGCGCCGTCCGCGCGGTCGACGGGATCTCCTTCGACCTGCACCAGGGCGAGACCCTCGGCATCGTCGGCGAGTCGGGCTGCGGCAAGTCGACCGTCGCCAAGCTGCTGATGCTGCTGGAGACGGCCACGTCCGGCGAGGTGTTCTACAAGGGCACGGACATCACCAAGCTGTCGGGGAAGGCCCTCAAGGTCGTCCGCCGCAACATCCAGATGGTGTTCCAGGACCCGTACACCTCGCTGAACCCGCGCATGACGGTCGGCGACATCATCGGCGAGCCGTACGAGATCCACCCCGAGGTGGCTCCCAAGGGCGACCGGCGCCGCAAGGTCCAGGAACTCCTGGACGTCGTGGGCCTGAACCCGGAGTACATCAACCGCTACCCGCACCAGTTCTCCGGCGGCCAGCGCCAGCGCATCGGCATCGCCCGCGGCCTCGCGCTCAACCCGGAGATCATCATCTGCGACGAGCCCGTCTCGGCGCTCGACGTGTCGGTGCAGGCGCAGGTCATCAACCTGATGGCGAAGCTGCAGGACGAGTTCAACCTGTCCTACATCTTCATCGCGCACGACCTCTCGATCGTCCGGCACATCTCGGACCGCGTGGGCGTGATGTACCTCGGCAAGATGGCGGAGATCGGCACCGACAAGCAGATCTACGACCACCCGACGCACCCGTACACGCAGGCACTGCTCTCCGCCGTGCCGGTGCCGGACCCGACCGCCCGCGAGGGCCGGGACCGGATCATCCTGTCGGGCGAGATCCCCTCGCCGGCCAACCCGCCGTCGGGCTGCCGCTTCCGCACCCGCTGCTGGAAGGCCGAGGACAAGTGCTCCTCGGAGGAGCCGCTCCTCGCGATCCCGGAGCGCTTCAAGGGCCAGGAGTCCCTGGCCGCGCACGAGTCCGCGTGCCACTTCGCCGAGGAGAAGGCCGTCCTGGCCGTCTGACCCCGGTGCGACGAGCGCCCGGGACCGGTACACCACCGGTCCCGGGCGCTCGCGCGTTCCCGGGCGCCCCCGCGCCCCCGCGGCAACTCCGACGGGGTAAAACCGCGTTGCGCGCGGACGGCCGTCCCCGGGACAGTGGGGCGATGCTGACCGTACGCCCCGCAGGGCCCGGTGACGCCGGTGACATCTGCGCCCTGCTGAACGCTGTCGACCGGATCGAGATCGGCAGGCCGGAGACCGATCTGCACACGGTCGAGGCCGACCTCAACCACCCCGAGGTGGACCTGGCCACCGACTCCTGGCTCGCCTTCGAGGACGGGCGGCTCGCCGCCTACGCCCTCGTCTGGGCGGACTCCGGACCGGGCCGGGTCGACTCCGACCACTACGTGCTGCCCGACCGGCAGGCCGCGGGCGCGCAGCTGCTGGAACTGATGGAGGCGCGGGCCCGCGAGATGGCCGCCGGAGCGCCCGGCGCCCGGCTGCGGCTCCAGCTCAACGTCCGGCCGACCCTGGACCTCGACCTCCTCGCCGGGTACGGCTGGCGCACCGTGCGCCACTACCAGGTGATGACCCTCGACCTCGCCGCGGACCCGCGCCCCGAGCCGGCGCCGCCCGCGGGCCTCGAAGGGCTCGCGCTGCGCCACTGCGCCGCCGACCCCGCCGACCCCCGGCGGGCCCACGCCCTGATCGAGAAGACCTTCGCCGCGCACTTCGGGCACGTGGACCGCCCGTACGAGGCCTGGCTGGACTACCTCGACGCCCGCGAGCTGGACTGGTCCCTGGTGTGGATCGCGAGCCTGCCCGGCCAGGGCGACGTGGGCGTCCTGCTGACGCGCGACGACCGCACGTCCATGGGCTGGCTCAGCCACATCGGCGTACGGGCGGACCAGCGCGGCCGGGGGATCGGCGGCCACCTGCTGCGGCACGCCTTCGCCGTCTACGCGGCGCGCGGCCGCGACACGCTGGGCCTCGGCGTGGACACCGACAACGAGACCGGCGCCCTCGGCCTCTACGAGCGCCACGGCATGGGCGTCCACTACGCCGTGGACACCTGGGAGCTGCCGCTGCGCTGAACGCCGTACCGGCGCTCCGTCCACTCGCACGGGTGACAGGCGTCCCCCGGGGGTGCCCAATCGGGCGCGCTTGGAGTGCGCGGACGCGCACCTGGGGTGACATTGGGTCTCCAGCGAGTCTCGGGAGCCCCAAGGAGGCACTCCATGCGCGGAGCCACCCACGCCAAGTGGGCCGCTTGTGCGGTCGCCGTCGCCCTCACGGCGACGGCATGCGGCGGCGGAAGCGACAGCGGCGGCGGTGGCGCCGGGATCATCAGTTCCTCCTGGGGCGACCCGCAGAACCCGCTGGAGCCGGCCAACACCAATGAGGTGCAGGGCGGCAAGGTCCTCGACATGCTCTTCCGCGGGCTCAAGCGCTACGACCCGAAGACCGGCGAGGCCAAGAACATGGTCGCCGACAAGATCGAGACGACCGACAGCCAGAACTTCACGATCACGCTCAAGGACGGCTGGAAGTTCAGCAACGACGAGCCGGTCACCGCACAGTCCTTCGTGGACGCCTGGAACTACGCGGCGGACGTGCGCAACAAGCAGAACAACTCGCCCTTCTTCTCGGACATCGTCGGCTACGCCGACCTGCACCCGGAATCCGGCGACCCCAAGGGCAAGACGATGTCGGGCCTGGTGGTCAAGGACGCCAAGACCTTCACGGTCGCCCTCAAGGAGAAGTTCTCCACCTGGCCCGACACCCTCGGCTACCAGGCGTTCTCCCCGCTGCCCAAGGGCTTCTTCACCGACCACGCGGGCTGGCTGAGCAAGCCCGTCGGCAACGGCCCCTACACCGTGGACTCCTACACCAAGGGCACGGCGATCAAGCTGCGCAAGTGGGAGGGGTACACGGGCGCGGACAAGGCGCAGAACGGCGGCGTGGACCTCAAGGTCTACACCGACAACAACACCGCCTACACCGACCTGATCTCCGGCAACCTCGACCTCGTCGACGACGTGCCGGCGCAGCAGTTGAAGAACGTCAAGAAGGACCTGGGCGACCGGTACATCAACCAGCCCGCCCTGATCATCCAGACGCTGACCTTCCCGCTGTACGACGCGGCCTGGGGCAAGGCGGGCATGGAGAAGGTCCGCCGCGGCATCTCGATGGCCATCAACCGCGACGAGATCACCAAGCAGATCTTCCAGGGCACCCGCACCCCCGCCAAGGACTGGACCTCCGCGGCCCTCGGCGACAAGGGCGGCTACTCGGCCACCGCGTGCGGCGACGGCTGCAAGTTCGACCCCACGATGGCGAAGAAGCTCATCGAGGAGGGCGGCGGACTGCCCGGCGGGAAGGTCACGCTGACCTCGAACGTGGACACCGGCTCGCACCGCGAGTGGATGGACGCCGTCTGCAACAGCATCAACAACGCCCTGGGCAAGGGCGCGGTGTGCACGGTCAACCCGGTCGGCACCTTCGCGGACTTCCGCAACCAGCAGAGCGCCTTCAAGCTGACCGGCCCCTTCCGCTCCGGCTGGCAGGCCGACTACCCGCTGATCCAGAACTTCCTGGAGCCGCTGTACTACACGGGCGCCTCCTCCAACTACGGGAAGTTCAACAACAAGGACTTCGACAAGCTCGTCGACGAGGCGAACCAGGAGAGCGACACGGCCAAGGCGACGGCCAAGTTCCAGGACGCGGAGAAGATCCTCGCCGAGCAGATGCCGTCCATCCCGCTCTGGTACCAGAACGGCAGCGCGGGCTACTCCGAACGCCTCTCGGGCGTCGCGCTCAACCAGTTCAGCGTGCCCGTGTACGACCAGATCAAGGTCAGCTGACCGTCCCCACCAGAGACCGGGCCTGCCGCCACCACCGTCACCATCAGTGAACCGGTGGCGGCAGTCCCGCCGACACCCTGGAGGCCTCCATGGGACGGTACGTGATCCGGCGGCTGCTCCAGATGATCCCGGTGTTCATCGGCAGCACGTTCCTGATCTTCTTCATGGTCTACGCGCTCGGTGACCCCGTGGCGGCGCTCTTCGGCGACAAGGCCCCCGACCCGGCCACCGCCGCCCGCATCCGCAAGGACCTCTTCCTCGACCAACCCCTGTGGAAGCAGTACCTCCACTACATGGGCCAGATCTTCAAGGGCGACTTCGGCACCGCCTTCAACGGGCAGAAGGTCACCTCCCTGATGTCCACGGCCTTCCCGGTCACCCTGCGCCTGACCATCGTGGCCATCGTCATCGAGGTCGTGGTCGGCATCACCCTCGGCGTGGTCAGCGGGCTGCGCCGCGGCAAGGCCATCGACACCACGCTGCTGGTGCTCACCCTGGTCGTCATCTCGGTGCCCACCTTCGTGACCGGGTACCTGCTCCAGTTCCTGCTCGGCGTGAAGTGGGGCTGGGTCCGGCCCACCGTCTCCCCGGACGCGCCCTTCAACGAGCTGATCCTGCCCGGCATCGTGCTCGCGCTGGTCTCCCTCGCCTACGTCACCCGGCTCTCGCGCACCTCCATCGCCGAGAACGTCAAGGCCGACTACGTCCGCACCGCGGTGGCCAAGGGCCTGCCGCGCGGCCGGGTGATCACCCGCCACCTGCTGCGCAACTCGCTCATCCCCGTGGTCACCTTCATCGGCACCGACATCGGCGCCCTGATGGGCGGCGCGATCGTCACCGAGCGCATCTTCAACATCCACGGCGTCGGCTACCAGCTCTACCAGGGCATCCTGCGCAACAACGCCCCGACCGTCGTCGGCTTCGTGACCATCCTCGTCATCGTCTTCCTGCTGGCGAACCTGCTCGTCGACCTGCTCTACGCGGTCCTGGACCCGAGGATCCGTTATGCCTGAGCCCGAGCGTTACGACCCGCTGCGCCCCGGCAAGGGGGAGGCGATCGCCCCCACCGGACAGGGCGGAGCCATGGATCTCGCCCTGGAGGAGGCCGAGAGCCTGGAGAAGCCGCTGGGCCCCGGCGGCCCCGGCGCGGGCGGCCCCCAGGAGAAGGCGCGTTCGCTGTGGTCCGACGCCTGGCAGCAGCTGCGCCGCAACCCGGTCTTCATCCTCTCCGCCCTCCTCATCGCCTTCCTCGTCGTCATCGCGATCTGGCCGCAGCTGATCGCGAGCGGCGACCCGCTGCGCTGCGACCTGTCCAAGTCCCAGCAGGGCCCGGCCTCCGGCCACCCCTTCGGCTTCGACACCCAGGGCTGCGACGTCTACACGCGCACCGTGTACGGCGCCCGCGCCTCCATCACCGTCGGCGTCTGCGCCACCGTCGGCGCGGCCCTCCTCGGCTCCTTCCTCGGCGGCCTGGCCGGATTCTTCGGCGGCTGGGGCGACGCGCTGCTCTCCCGGGTCGCCGACATCTTCTTCGGCATCCCGGTCGTCCTCGGCGGCCTGGTCTTCCTCTCGGTGGTCACCAGCACCACGGTCTGGCCGGTGGTCGGCTTCATCGTGCTCCTGGGCTGGCCGCAGATCGCCCGCATCGCCCGCGGCTCCGTCATCACCGCCAAGCAGAACGACTACGTCCAGGCCGCCCGCGCGCTGGGCGCGAGCAACAGCCGGATGATGCTGCGCCACGTGGCGCCCAACGCCGTCGCCCCGGTCATCGTCGTGGCGACGATCGCGCTCGGCACCTACATCGCCCTGGAAGCGACCCTGTCCTTCCTCGGCGTCGGGCTGCGCCCGCCCACGGTCTCCTGGGGCATCGACATCTCCAACGCCGCCTCGCAGATCCGCAACGCCCCGCACATGCTGCTCTACCCGGCGGGCGCGCTGAGCCTGACCGTGCTCGCCTTCATCATGCTCGGCGACGCGGTGCGCGACGCCCTCGACCCCAAGCTGCGCTGAGGAGTGGGCACCATGCTGCTCGAAGTCCGGGACCTCCACGTGGAGTTCCGTACCCGCGACGGGGTCGCCAAGGCGGTCAACGGCGTCACCTACTCGGTGGCGGAGGGCGAGACCCTCGCCGTGCTCGGCGAGTCCGGCTCCGGCAAGTCCGTCACCGCACAGGCCGTCATGGGCATCCTGGACACGCCCCCGGGCCGGATCGCGGGCGGCGAGATCCTCTTCAAGGGCCAGGACCTGCTGACCATGAAGGAGGAGGCCCGCCGCAAGATCCGTGGCGCCGAGATGGCGATGATCTTCCAGGACGCGCTGTCCTCGCTGAACCCGGTGCTCAGCGTCGGCGCCCAACTGGGCGAGATGTACGAGGTGCACCGCGGGATGTCCCGCAAGGACGGCCGGGCCAAGGCCGTCGAACTCATGGACCGGGTCAAGATCCCGGCCGCGAAGCAGCGCGTGGGGGACTACCCGCACCAGTTCTCCGGCGGCATGCGCCAACGCATCATGATCGCGATGGCCATGGCCCTGGAACCCTCGCTGATCATCGCGGACGAGCCGACCACCGCCCTGGACGTCACCGTCCAGGCCCAGGTCATGGACCTGCTCGCGGAGCTCCAGCGCGAGCTCAACATGGGCCTGATCCTGATCACCCACGACCTGGGCGTGGTCGCGGACGTCGCCGACAAGATCGCCGTGATGTACGCGGGCCGGATCGTCGAGGCCGCCCCGGTGCACGAGATCTACCGCAACCCCGCGCACCCCTACACCCGCGGCCTGCTCGATTCCATCCCGCGCCTGGACCAGAAGGGCCAGGAGCTGTACGCCATCAAGGGCCTGCCGCCCAACCTGCTGGCCATCCCGCCCGGCTGCGCCTTCAACCCGCGCTGCCCGATGGCGCAGGCCGTCTGCCGGGGCGACGTACCGCCGCTGGCGCAGGTGGCCGAGGACCGCACCAGCGCGTGCTTCTTCTGGAAGGAGTGCCTCGGTGCCTGAAGCGATCCTCGAAGTCACCGACCTGGTCAAGCACTACCCGCTGACCCGGGGCATCCTCTTCAAGAAGCAGGTCGGCGCGGTCAAGGCGGTCGACGGGGTGTCCTTCTCGCTGAACCGGGGCGAGACCCTCGGCATCGTCGGCGAGTCCGGCTGCGGCAAGTCCACGGTCGCCAAGATGCTGGTCAACCTGGAACGGCCCACGGCGGGCGCGATCTCCTACAAGGGCGAGGACCTCACGAAGTTGTCGGGCAAGGCCCTCAAGGCCGTGCGCCGCAACATCCAGATGGTCTTCCAGGACCCCTACACCTCGCTGAACCCGCGCATGACGGTCGGCGACATCATCGGCGAGCCGTACGAGATCCACCCCGAGGTGGCCCCCAAGGGCGACCGGCGCCGCAAGGTCCAGGACCTGCTCGACGTGGTCGGCCTGAATCCCGAGTACATCAACCGCTACCCGCACCAGTTCTCCGGCGGCCAGCGCCAGCGCATCGGCATCGCCCGGGGCCTCGCCCTGCGCCCCGAGATCATCGTCGCGGACGAGCCGGTCTCCGCGCTGGACGTCTCGGTGCAGGCGCAGGTGGTCAACCTGCTGGAGCGGCTCCAGGACGAGTTCGACCTGTCGTACGTGTTCATCGCCCACGACCTCTCGATCGTCCGGCACATCTCGGACCGCGTGGGCGTGATGTACCTCGGCCGGGTGGTCGAGATCGGCACCGACACCCAGATCTACGACCACCCCACGCACCCGTACACGCAGGCCCTGCTCTCCGCCGTGCCCGTCCCGGACCCGGAGGCGCGCAAGCACCGCGAGCGGATCATCCTCTCCGGGGACGTGCCCTCCCCGGCCGATCCGCCGTCGGGCTGCTCCTTCCGCACCCGCTGCTGGAAGGCGGAGAACCGGTGCGCCCAGGAAGTCCCGCTGCTGGCCGTCCCGCTGGAGCTGCGCGCCGCGGGCGGACCCGCGGCCCATCCGTCGGCCTGTCACTTCGCGTCGGAGAAGCCGGCGACCCGGCCCGCGCCGCCATCGGAACCGGGACCTCCGGATCCGCCCGAAGCGTAGTGCGCGACGCGCCGAAGAAGATCGCACGGAGCCGGCAACCGGCTTAACATGGAGGCAACTTGACCGTCTCGGCGACGAGATCCGGGCGGGGGAACCTGATCGCCGTACGGTCCGTGCGGGTGCCGTCAACCGTCCGGCGGGGTGTGAGCCCCGCCGGACGGTCGCGCGTGGTGCCTGTGCTCCTCCGTATGCGCGGTGTGCGCCCCTCGTGCTGCCGGTTCTCGATCGATGCGCTGGTACGGATAGTTATGATCCGTAGCGCACGGTGGGTATGTGTCCGCCGAGCACGCGAATCGATTCGATGTCCGCTCGACGTGGAGGTGAACCGCCGTGGCACTCTCGATCTCGGCCGTGGTGCTACTGGGGATCGTCGTCTTCCTGCTGGTCCGGAAGTCCGGACTGAAGGCGGGGCACGCGGTCGTGTGCGTGTTGCTGGGCTTCTACCTGTCCAGTTCCTCGATCGCTCCCACCCTCAGCCAGCTGACCACGAACGTGGCGGGCATGATCGGTGGCCTCAAGTTGTAGGGCCGCCTCGTAGGCTGACCCCATGAACGGTCTTCCCGCCCGTCGTCTCCTCCTCGTGCACGCGCACCCGGACGACGAGTCGATCAACAACGGCGTCACCATGGCCAAGTACGCGGCCGAGGGCGCCCACGTCGCGCTGGTGACCTGCACGCTGGGCGAGGAGGGCGAGGTCATCCCGCCCGGCCTCGCCCACCTGGCCGCCGACCGGGAGGACGTCCTCGGGGCGCACCGGATCGACGAGCTGGCCGCCGCCATGCGCGAGCTGGGCGTCACCGACCACGGATTCCTGGGCGGCCCCGGCCGCTTCCGGGACTCCGGGATGATGGGCGCCGAGCAGAACGAGCGCCCCGGCGCCTTCTGGTCCGCCGACGTGGACGAGGCCGCCGGGTACCTGGTCGAGGTGATCCGCCGCGTCCGGCCCCAGGTGCTCGTCACCTACGACCCCGACGGCGGCTACGGCCACCCCGACCACATCCAGGCCCACCGGGTCGCCACCCGCGCCGTCGAACTCGCCGCGGACCCGGCGTACGGGGACCACCTCGGCGCGCCCCACGCGATCGCGAAGGTCTACTGGAACCGCGTGCCGCGCTCGGTCGTCGAGGAGGGCTTCGCGCGGCTGCGCGCCGCGGACCGGGCGCCCTTCCCCGGCATCGCCGTGCCCGACGACGTCCCCGGCGTGGTCGCCGACGAGCGCGTCACCGCCGAGATCGGCGCCGCGGACGGCGAGCCGTACGCGGCGGCCAAGGCGGCCGCGATGCGCGCCCACGCCACCCAGGTCGCCGTCGACGGGGGCGTCTTCGCGCTCTCCAACGACCTGGCGCAGCCGCTGTTCGTGCGGGAGTACTACGAGTTGGTGGCCGGCCGCTCCGGCGCCCCGGCGGGGGAGCGCGAGAGCGACCTCTTCGCGGGCGTCACCGACCTGGCGGGGGCGGGCGCGTGACCACCACCTGGACCCCGGCCCGGGTCGTCGCGCTGTTCGTCCTGCTGGTGTTCGGCGCGCTGGCCGGCGCGGCGGGCTGGCTCGTCGTCGACCTCTGGTTCCCCGGCGGCCTCGTACTGGCCCTGCTGGCCCTGCTCGGGCTCTTCCTGGCGGGCCGTCTGGTCATCGGCAACGGGATCGGCGTGGGCGTGCCCGTCATCGGCTGGTTCCTGGCCTACGTGTTGCTGGGCGCCCCGCGGCCCGAAGGGGACTTCCTGCTCAGTTCGACCGGAATCGGGATGTATGCCTACCTCCTCGGCGGCATCGTGATCGCTGTGATGTGTGCCACCCTGCGCGGCCCGGTCGAGCAACCGGTTTCGGCCGGGAGGCCCGGCAGGTGACGTGGTGTTGGGTGCTACACCGCGACGTGCGCCCGGGGTTGTGAAAGCGCCCGGCACGCCCCCTTTGCCCCATGCGCCGGTCCCCCCGGGGAATGCCGTTGCCCCCGGTGGTCAGTTGCGCGCGGGCGGCGGCCAGTATGGTGGACGGGCCGCCGAGCTGCCCGCGCACGGCACGCGGGCGGCGGAGCCAACCGGGAGATCCTGCCTTGACTCGTGAAACCGACCGTTCGTCCTCCGGGCCCCAGGGCCTCGGTGGAGCCGCCTACCCGTCGGGTACACCGCCGTATGGAACCGGCCAGTACCCGTCCACGGACGCCGCGGGTAACGCCCCGGAGGAGAAGCCTGTGACCTCGAAGCCGTCCACGCCTGCCGCGGACTCCGACGGACCCAAGACCGAGACGACGCTGACGACCCGGATCCGGATCAACATCCCGGGTTCGCGGCCGATCCCGCCCGTGGTCGTCCGCAAGCCGGTCGGCGCCGCCACCGGCGAGCCGGAGCAGCGCCCGACGGGCCCCGCCGCGCCCGCGGGTCCGTCCGCCGGTCCGGCCGGAGCTTCCGGTGCGCCCTCCGGCCGCGCGGCCGGGGCGCCCGCGCCGTCCCCGCAGGGGCCGCCGCCGGTCCCCGCCGCGCCCGAGTCCGGCGCGGAACCGGCGAGCAACTGGTTCGCCCCGCGCAAGTCCGGTCCGGGCGACGCCCCGGAGCCCGGTCAGGGTCCGGCCGCCGGTCAGGGTCCCGGCTCCGCCCAGGGTCCCGGCCAGGGCCGCCCCGGGCTGCCCGCACGGCCCGGCCCGGTGGCCCGTACGAGCGGCCCCGGCGCCGGCTTCCCGCCGGGCGCGCCCGGCGCCCAGTACCCCGCGGGCCCGCCCGCCCCGCCGGTCGACGGCTTCGACGGCGGCTACCGGGGCGGCGCCCCCGCCCCGGCCCCGGCGCCCGGCTACGGCACGGGTCCCGCCGCGGCCCCGGCCGGCCCGACCAGCGGTCCCGTCCACGGCACCGTGCCCGTCGGCGGCCCGCCGCGGCTCGACGACGACACGGCCAACTTCGCCGCCCCGCGCTGGCCCGGCCCCGAGCTGAACGGCACCGGTGGCGCGGCCACCAGCGCCTTCCCGGTGGCCGACCCGCCGCCCCCGGCCGGTTTCAACCCGCCGCCCCCGGCCGGTTTCACGCCGCCGCCCCCGGCGCCCGCCGCCGCGGAGCCCCAGGGCAAGAAGGGCAAGAAGGGCAAGCAGCCCAAGGCCGCGGCCCGGCCCGCCGGGTCGGCCCCGGCGGCTTCCGCCAAGAAGGCCAAGAAGGGCCGCTCCAAGGTGGTCCTGCTCGGCGGCGCCCTCTTCGGCGTGGTCGGCATCGCCTACGGCGCCGGTCTGCTGCTCAACCACTCCGACGTGCCCAAGGGCACCACCGTCTTCGGCGTGGACATCACCGGGACCCGCGACGAGGCGGTGGCCAAGCTGCAGAGCACCTTCGGCCCCCGCACCAACGCCCCGGTCAAGCTCACCGTCGGCGGCAAGCAGGTCGAGCTGAAGCCCGACAAGGCCGGGCTGACCCTCGACGCCCAGACCACCGTGCGCAACGCGGCCGGCAGCGACTACAACCCCGTCACCGTCATCGGCTCGCTGCTGGGCCAGAAGCGGGTGGCCGAGCCGGTCATGCCGGTCGACGAGGAGAAGCTCCAGGTCGCCCTGGAGGAGCTGGCCGGCACCGCGGGGTCCGCCTCCGAGGGCACGATCAAGTTCGAGCCGAACAAGGTCGTGGCGGTCCCGGGCAAGGAGGGCACCTCCCTGGACGTGGACGCCTCGATCACCAAGGTGGTGGCGGCGTACCGCACCCAGGTCGGCACCGGCAAGGCCGCCCCGGTCGAGCTGCCCACCGCCAAGCGGGCGCCCGTCGTCAACCAGGCGGAGCTGGACCGGGCGATGAAGGAGTTCGCCGAACCCGCGATGTCGGGGAACGTCACCGTCAAGGCCGGCGGCAAGTCCGTCCCCTACGGCCCGGCCCGCTCGCTGCCCAAGATCCTGAGCATGACGGTGATCGACGGCAAGCTGGTCGACAAGTACGACCTCGAAGCGATCAAGGAGCTGACCGGGACCCAGTTCGACGGGGTCCTGATCGCCCGCGGCAACGGCGAGAAGACCGCCGTCACCCCGCAGGACATCGTCGGCGCCCTGCGCAAGGGGCTGCGCGGCAAGACCACCGCCGAGCGGACCGTCACGATCGACACCAACCCCAGCTGATCCCCGCCCCGCGGCGGGAACAGCGGGTCGCAGGCCCTGCCCGGAGCTCCGGGCAGGGCCTGCGCCGTTCCCGAACCGCGCCCCTGACCTGCACTGTCATGCCTTGTGCATGACATTTGTCAGTCCGGACGCACGACGGCGGACACTGCCGCCGCCACCCCCGCCCGGGGGAGTCTTTCCCCATGACGACGACCACTGCGAAGACCACCGGGACCACCGTGGTGAGCTTCGAGAACGTGACCAAGAGCTACGGCGCGGTCCGCGCGGTCGACGGCCTCTCGCTGGAGCTGCACCCGGGCGAGACCGTCGCGCTGCTGGGCCCGAACGGGGCGGGCAAGTCCTCCACCCTCGACCTCCTGCTGGGCCTGCGCCCGGCGGACACCGGCTCGGTCACGGTCTTCGGCGGCACCCCCGGGCAGGCCATCGCGGCCGGCCGGGTGGGCGCGATGCTCCAGAGCGGCGGCCTGATGGAGGAGGTCACCGTCCGCGAGCTGGTCACCCTCGGCTGCGCGCTGCACCCCCGGGCCTACCCGGTCGAGGAGGTGCTGACCCGGGCCGGCATCACCGCGATCGCCGACCGCAAGGTCAACAAGCTCTCCGGCGGCCAGGAGCAGCGGGTCCGCTTCGCCCTCGCCACGGCCGGTGCCAACGACCTGATCGTCCTCGACGAGCCGACGACCGGCATGGACGTCACCGCCCGCCAGTCCTTCTGGGCCACCATGCGCGAACAGGCCGACCAGGGACGTACGGTCCTCTTCGCCACGCACTACCTGGAAGAGGCCGACGCGATCGCCGACCGCGTCATCGTCCTGCACCGCGGCCGGATCCTCGCCGACGGCTCCGCCGCCGAGATCAAGGCCAAGGCGGGCGCGCGCAAGGTCTCCTTCGACCTCACCGAGCCCTTCGAGGAGGAGCGGCTGCGCGAGCTGCCGTTCCTGACCCGGCTCGACGTCCACGGCTCGACCGTCAAGCTCCAGTCGCGCGACGCCGACGCCACCGTGCACGCCGTCTACGGCCTGGGCCTCTACCCGCGCAACCTCGAGGTCGCCGGGCTGGGCCTGGAGCAGGCATTCATCGCCCTCACCGAGGCCGAGGAGGCCGCCGCATCATGAAGACCCTCGTCAAGCTCGAGATCACCCGGGCCCTGCGCAACAAGAAGTACCTGTTCTTCACCGTGATCTACCCCGCGGCGCTCTTCCTGATGATCGGCGGGACCCAGAGCGGCACCACCAAGGTCTACGGCACCGACCTGACGATGCCCGCCTTCTACATGGTGGCGATGGCCTCCTTCGGCGCCCTGACCGCCGTCCTGGTGGGCCAGAGCGAGATGATCGCCAAGGAGCGCGAGAAGGGCTGGGTCCGCCAGCTGCGGCTGACCGCCCTCCCCGGGCACGGCTACGTCCTGGGCAAGATCTCCAGTGCCGCGATCCTCTCGCTGCCCGCGATCGTGGTGGTCTTCCTGGTCGCCGCGATCCTCAAGGGCGTACGGTTCGACGCCTGGCAGTGGGTCGCGCTCACCGCGGCCATCTGGGCCGGCAGCCTCGTCTTCGCCGCGCTCGGCGTGGCCATCGGCTACCTGGTCAGCGGGGACAGCGCCCGCCCCATCGTGATGATCATCTACTTCGGCCTGTCCATCCTCGGCGGCCTGTGGATGCCCACCTCGGTCTACCCGCAGTGGCTCCAGAACATCACCCAGTGGCTCCCCACCCGCGCCTACGCCGGACTCGGCCAGGCCATCGAACTGGGCGGCGCGCCGCACCTCAAGGACGTGGCGATCCTCGCCGTGTACTTCGTACTCTTCGCGGGCGGTGCCGCCTGGCTCTACCGCAAGGACACACTGAAGGCGTGAGCATGACCCGCACGAAGAAGGGGCCGGCCGTCGCTCCGCTGGAGAGCGACGGTCTCGACCGCATCGGACAGCCGCCCGAGAACCGCCGCCAGACGGTCGTGAAGTCCCTCTGGGTCGGCATCTGGCTCTTCTACCTCAGCGCCCCGGTGACCGACCTGGTCAGCGGCGGCCACGGCTGGTACGCGGTGCTGCTCGGCTCCCTGGGCCTGGCCGCCTTCGTCGGCTGGTACCTGACCCTGGTCTTCCGCACGGTCCGGCAGTTCGCCCAGCGCCGGGTGCTGATCTCGCTCGCGGTCATGTCCGCGCAGGCGGTCGTCCTGTCCCTGTGCCTGGGCCGGGAGTGGCTGGTCCTCTTCGTGTACGTCTCGGTCTCCTCCGGTGCCGCGTTGCCCGGCCGGCTCTCGCGCTGGGCCGTGCCCGCCGCGACCGTGCTCCTGACGCTGACCTCGCTGGCCGTGCCCGCGGGCCGGGACTTCCTGGCGGGGCTGCTCGTACCCGCCTTCCTGGGCGGCTTCGCGATGGTAGGCATCCGGCAGATGATCGCCACCACCGTCGAACTGCGCCAGGCGCGGGCCACGGTGGCGCAGCTCGCGGCCAACGAGGAACGCCTGCGGATGGCGCGCGACCTGCACGACCTGCTCGGGCACTCGCTCTCCCTGATCACGCTCAAGAGCGAACTGGCCGGGCGGATGCTCCCGGAGCACCCCGACCGGGCCGCACAGCAGATCGCCGACATCGAGCAGGTCAGCCGGCAGGCGCTGACCGACGTGCGGGAAGCGGTCAGCGGCTACCGGCGGCCCACCCTGCCCGGCGAACTCGCCGGGGCCCGCACCGCGCTGACGGCGGCCGGCGTGGCCGCCGACCTGCCGGCCGCCGAACCGGAGGTGGAACTGCCCGAGGAGACCGAGTCCGCGCTGGCCTACGCGCTGCGCGAAGCGGTCACCAACGTGGTCCGGCACAGCGGGGCCGCGCGGTGCACCATCCGGCTGGTCGTGCGCCAGACGCTGGCCGGGCCCGTGATGGAGCTGACGGTCACCGACGACGGCAAGGGCGACCCCGGCTCGCCCGGCAACGGCCTGACCGGCCTGACGGAACGGCTGGTGGCGGTGGGCGGCACGCTGACCGCGGGGCCGGTCTCCCCGGCCGCGCACCGCGGCTTCCGGTTGACCGCGCAGGTCCCTCTAGGATCGCCGTCATGACCCCAGCGCCGATCCGGATCCTGCTCGCCGAAGACCAGTCGATGGTGCGCGAGGCGCTCGCGGCGCTGCTCGGGCTGGAGCCGGACATCGAGGTCGTCGCCCAAGTCGCCCGCGGGGACCAGGTGCTGGCCGCGGCGCAGGCGCACGACGTGAACGTGGCCCTGCTGGACATCGAGATGCCGGGGCTGACCGGCATCGAGGCGGCGGCGCTGCTGCGGGACGGGGTGCCGGGGCTCAAGATCGTGATCCTGACGACCTTCGGGCGGCCGGGGTACCTGCGCGGGGCGATGGAGGCGGGGGCCTCGGCGTTCCTGGTCAAGGACGCGCCCGCCGCGCAACTGGCCGAAGCGGTACGGAAGGTGCTCGCGGGGGACCGGGTCATCGACCCCACGCTCGCGGCGGCGGCCCTGGCGGAGGGGGCGAACCCGCTGACGGACCGCGAGCGGGAGGTCCTGCGGGCGGCGGAGGACGGGGCGACGAACGCCGAACTGGCGGCCCGGTTGCACCTGTCCCAGGGCACGGTGCGCAACTACCTCTCGACCGCGATCCAGAAACTGGCGGCCCGCAACCGCCAGGAAGCGGTGAGCATCGCCCGCACGAAGGGCTGGCTGTAACCCTCACGCGCCTCAATCGCCGGCGGGGCTGGATGAGCCGCTCCTGGTCGGCCGACTCCGGCCCGGAGGGTCAGTTCAGGCGGGCGCGGGCGGCTACGGCTTCGGCTCGGATGCGGGACGCGGCTTCCTTGTCTATCGCGTCCACGACCACCGCGTACCCCTCCAACTCCACCGCACCCTCCGTGTAGGAGCCCCGCTCGACCAGCAGCCGCGCCCGCTCGTACCGCAGCGCCGCCGGATGCGAGGGCAGCAGGAGCGCCAGGTCCAGGGCCCACAGGGCGACCCCCGAGTGCTCGGGCCGGGTCGAGGCCCAGGCCCGGATGTTGTTCAGGATCCGCAGGACGATGTCCAGCGTCCGGGCCGCCAGCCGAGGCCCCTCCGCCAGCTCCGCCGGCCCGGCCCCCAAGGAGGCCCCGCTCGCGAAGGGGTCCGCCACGACCCCCTCCTCGGGATCCCCGAAGCCGACCACGAAGTGCCCCGGCAGGGCCAGCCCGTACACCGGCGCCCCGGCCCGCCGGGCCACCTCCAGCCACACCACCGACAAGAGGATCGGCAGCCCGCGCCGCCGCCGCAGCACCTCGTGCAGCAGCGAGGACGACAGCCGGTCGTAGTCGGCCGGGGTCCCGTGGAACGCCATCCGCCCGCCCAGCAGCTCCGTCACCGCCGAAGCCCAGGCCCGCGCCCCGCGCAGCCCGTAGGGCAGCAGCCCGGCCAGCCGGTCCAGCTCGATCTGCGCCTCGTCGACGGCCCGTTGGTCCAGCGCGGGATCCGCCTCGGCGGCCAGGTAGAGGCACAGCAGCGCGAGGTCGGGCCGCTCCGCCCGGGCCTCCGCCGCGAACTCCTCGCGGAACCCCATCACCGCGCCAGGAAGTGGTGGTAGGTGTGGTGCACCGCGAAACCGAGACGGTCGTACAGCGCGAGCGCCCCGGCGTTGTCGTCCTCCACCTGGAGCCACGACGCCGACGCGCCCTCGTCCAGCGCGCGCCGGGCGAGCGCCGTCATCACCGCCGTGGCCAACCCCTCCCGCCGGTGCGCGGGATCGACCTCCACCGCCGCGAAGGAGGCCCAGCGGCCGTCCACCACGCACCGCCCGATCGCCCGCCCCGCGACCTTCGCGAACCACACCGAGGGGCCCGCCGACAGCACCTGCCGCGCGACCGGGGCGAGGGCGCCCGTACGCCCGTAGCGGCCCAGCCACTCCTCGTCGCACGCGCGGGTCAACTCCACGCCGGAGACGTCCGCGTCCAGGTCGCCGATCGGCGCGAGCGCGGCGATCCGTACCTGCGCCGAGACCTCGCGGACCCAGCCGAGGCGTTCCAGCTCGGCGCAGAGCAGCTCCTGGGTGCCGAGGGCGCCCGTCGCGGCCTGGACGTAGGCGGGAAGTCCGCGCCGCGCGTACCAGGCCGTCACTCGCGCGAGTGCATCCTCGACCGGCATTCCCGGGTCGCCCAGCGGGAGCGCCGAGTTGGCCCGCCGGGTGAACCCGGCCGCCGCCCGCAGCGTCCACCCGCCCAGCTCCTCGCTCTCCAGCGGCTGCCAGGCCCGCGCGGCGGAGCGGGACAGCTCCTCGAAAGTGGCCGAAGGGCCCTTGCGGCGGGCCGGGGCGGGAGGCACGACCTTGCCCGCCACCAGCGAAGATTCCGCGATGCGGACGCTCTTGCCGTTCTTTTGTGTGATCAGCAGCACACCGCCGGTCCACGATGTGAGCACACCCAGGGTGTCCGTGAACGTGACAGACCGGCCCGATGCGGTCTCCACCCGTCGTACAGAGACCCGTTTGCCCACGTCAGCCTGGGTGATACGGATTTCCATCAGTGCGCCGGCAGTGATTTCCACAGCTGTCTCCGCCCCTCCTGTTCGGATCGTGCCCGGGAACGGAGATACTAGATGCGGGCATCGACGACGCCGCGCTCCCGCGCGATATGGAAAGCCCTACCGAGGAGGAACGAGAGCGTGACCTACGTCATCGCGGAGCCTTGTGTCGACGTCAAGGACAAGGCATGCATCGAAGAGTGCCCCGTCGACTGCATCTACGAGGGCCAGCGGTCCTTGTACATCCACCCGGACGAATGCGTCGACTGCGGCGCGTGTGAGCCGGTCTGCCCGGTCGAGGCCATCTTCTACGAGGACGACACTCCGGAAGAGTGGAAGGACTACTACAAGGCGAACGTCGAGTTCTTCGACGAGCTCGGCTCGCCCGGTGGTGCCTCCAAGCTCGGCCTGATCGAGCGCGACCACTCCTTCATCGCCGCGCTGCCGCCCATGAACGGCGAGCACTGACCGTCTTAGGCGGGCGCGTCCCTCGGTCCCGTACGGCGAACGCGCCGCACGGGACCGAGGTGTTTTCCGAATCCGGTACGCGGGGCACGCCCGTGCACGCACCGGTACGCAGAGCACGCAGAGAGAGAGCAGAGACCACCGTGGCCGCAGTATCCGCTCGCCTTCCCGCTTTCCCCTGGGACAAGCTGGAGCCGTACAAGGCAACCGCCTCCGCGCACGCGGACGGCATCGTCGACCTGTCCGTCGGTACCCCCGTGGACCCGGTGCCGGACCTGGTCCAGCGCGCCCTGGTGGCGGCCGCCGACTCCCCGGGCTACCCGACCGTGTGGGGCACCGCCGCGTACCGCGACGCGATCACGGACTGGGTGCGCGGTCGCCTCGGCGCGAGCAACGCCGGGCACCGCAACGTGCTGCCGGTGGTCGGCTCCAAGGAACTGGTGGCCTGGCTGCCGACCCAGCTGGGCCTGGGCGCGGGCGACAAGGTCGCCTACCCGCGCCTGGCGTACCCGACGTACGAGGTCGGCGCGCTGCTGTGCGGTGCCGAGGCGGTGGTCTACGACGACCCGACCGAGCTCGACCCGACCGGGCTGAAGCTGCTGTGGCTGAACTCGCCGTCCAACCCGACCGGGAAGGTCCTCGCCAAGGAGGAGCTGATCCGGATCGTGGCCTGGGCCCGCGAGCACGGGATCCTGGTCTTCAGCGACGAGTGCTACCTGGAGCTGGGCTGGGACGCCGAGCCCGTCTCCGTCCTGGACGACGAGGTCAGCGGCGGCTCCTACGACGGCCTGGTGGCCGTCCACTCCCTCTCCAAGCGCTCGAACCTGGCCGGCTACCGGGCGGCCTTCATCGCCGGTGACGCGGCCGTCCTCGCCGAGCTGCTGGAGATCCGCAAGCACGGCGGCATGATGACGCCCACCCCGGTGCAGGCCGCGGCCGCGGTCGCGCTGGGCGACGACGCGCACGTGCGGGAGCAGCGCGAGCGCTACGCGGCCCGCCGCGAGGCGCTGCGCGCGGCCCTGGAGGCGCACGGCTTCCGGATCGAGCACAGCGAGGCCAGCCTCTACCTGTGGGCGACGCGCGACGAGCCCTGCTGGGAGACGGTCGCCTACCTCGCCGGACTCGGCGTGCTGGTCTGCCCCGGCGACTTCTACGGCGAGGCGGGCGCGAACTTCGTGCGCGTCGCGTTCACGGCGACGGACGAGCGGGTGGCCGCGGCGGTCAAGCGCCTCGGCTGAGGCCGCTGCCGGCGGCCACCGCGGTCGGTACGGCCCGAAGGGGCCGGGAGTTCGTGCTCCCGGCCCCTTCGGCGTTCCCGCGTCCCGCGTACGGGCGTCAGCCGCCCAGCGGCAGACCGCCCAGCGGCAGCGAGCCCAGCGGCAGCGACTGGACGGGGGCGAGGGCGGCCGCCCCGGGCAGCCCGTCGGTCGGCAGGGCGGGTGCGGGCGCCGGCAGCGGCGCGGCGGGCGCGTCGGCGGCGGGTGCGGGCGCGGGTGCGGCGGCCGGGGCGGCGTCGGTGGGCAGGCCGCCCATCAGCTTCCCGGTGAGCGCGTCCGTCGGCAGGCCGCTCTTGCCGGCGACGCCGTCCGCGGCGTGCCCGAGGCCCGCCGAGTCCAGGGCGGTCAGCGAACCCAGCTGGGGTGCGGACTCCAGGCCCACGGCGCTCGCCGAGCCGGCCGCGCCGACCACGGGCGCCGCTCCGGCTGCGAGCAGCAGTGCGGCACGGGCGATCCGGCGGGTCAGGGGGAGGGACATGGTGCTCCTAAGCGTCGTCGTGCGGGCTGAGTACGCCGTGCACAACTCCCTCGGGGGCGCCCTGAGTTGCGGAGCCGATGGGTAAAGGCTTGGCAACGCGTCGTTTTATCGGCTTCGGTGACAAGCGCATCAGATGCGCGATGAGCTGGCCTTCTGCCCCCGTCGCGCACCGGCGTGCGCCGCTGCGGACCGGCCCCGTGCGGGTGACGTCCCGCACGGCTGACCGGGTGCGCCGATCGGCCGCCGACGGCCCGGCCGGTGGCCGGTCCGCACCGTCAGCGGTTCAGCGGGGCGACGAAGATCCGCACGTCGTCCGGGCCCGCGTTGCGGGGGTCCCCGTCACCGGACTTGCCCGGCGCCTTGTCGATCCACCGCCCCTTGTTCTTGCCCGCGATCCACGCCTTGCTGCCGTACGAGACCCGCTGGACGCCGAGTTCGGCGGCGTGCGCCACCGTCCAGTTCGCCAGCTCCCAGCCGCGCCGCTGGTCGGCCGGACCCTGGTAGTCCTTCCCCGAGACGGACAGGGTCACCTCGGAGTCGTCGGCGGGCGCCTGCTGCGCGGCGACCCGGGAGGCGGGCGGCCCCGCCTTCGGCGCCAGCGCGCTCCCGAACACCTTCACCAGCTCCGCCTTGACCCGCGTCGCGTCGCCCGTGTCCTGCGGCAGCGGCCCCGAGCAGCTCAGGGCCCCCGGGGCCCGACCCGTGAAGGCCGCCGCGAGCAGGGCGGCGTCCGGCTCGTGCTTCGCGTACGCGTCCGGGAAGCCGCTGCGCTGCACCTTCTGCGCGGCCACCGTCAGCGGGAGGTCCGCGTAGTCGGGCACGTCCTCCTTGAGGCGGTCGTAGAAGATCCCGGCCGAATAGACCGGGTCCATGATCTGCGCCGGGGTGCCCCAGCCCTGCGAGGGCCGCTGCTGGAAGAGGCCCAGCGAATCCCGGTCCCCGTGGTCGAGGTTGCGCAGCGCGGACTCCTGCATGGCCGTGGCCATCGCGATCGTCACCGCGCGCTCCGGCATCTTCCTGGCCGTGCCGACCGCCGCGATCGTCGCCGCGTACCGGGCCTGTTCGAGGTTCATGGAGTACGAACCGCCCGCATCCCCGCCGGCCACCACGGTGCAGTGCGGGGCGCCGTCGCCGCCCGTCGATTCGTTCTGGACGAGGTAGTAACCGGCGAGCCCGAGCAGCACGAGCAGCGCCGCGGCCAGCCTGTACGGGCGGCGGCGACGGCGCGGTCGGGGAGCCATCTGGTGAGTCTCGGACACGCCGCCCACCGTACTTGAGCCGTTCGACCCGTCCATCGGCCGGACGGTCCGGCCTTCCGGTCGAGGTGGGGCATTAGGGTCGGAGCCATGTCCGAATCCGAGCTGGACCTCACCCTGGACGCTGCCGAGCTGACCGCCCGGCTCGTCGACATCCCTTCCGTGAGCGGCGACGAGAAGGTCCTCGCGGACCTCGTGGAGCTGGCCCTGCGACGCCTGCCGCACCTCACCGTCGACCGCTTCGGCAACAACGTCGTGGCCCGCACCGACCTCGGTCGCGCGGAGCGCGTCGTCCTCGCCGGCCACCTCGACACCGTGCCGATCGCCGACAACGTCCCCTCCCGGCTGGACGAGAACGGCGTCCTGTGGGGCTGCGGCACCACCGACATGAAGTCCGGGGTCGCCGTCCAACTGCGGATCGCGGCCACCGTGCCCGAGCCGAACCGGGACCTCACCTTCGTCTTCTACGACCAGGAGGAGGTCGCCGCCCACCGCAACGGCCTGGGCAAGGTCGCCGAGGCCCACCCGGACTGGCTCGCCGGCGACTTCGCGGTGCTCCTGGAGCCCTCCAACGCCGAGGTCGAGGGCGGCTGCCAGGGCACCCTGCGGGTGATCCTGCACACGGCCGGCGAGCGCGCCCACTCCGCGCGCAGCTGGATGGGGTCCAACGCGATCCACGCGGCCGGGCCGATCCTCGCGAAGCTGGCGGCCTACGAGCCGCGCCGCCCGGTCATCGACGGGCTGGAGTACCACGAGGGCCTCAACGCCGTGCGCATCGAAGGCGGCGTCGCCAACAACGTGATCCCCGACGCCTGCGCGGTGACGGTCAACTTCCGCTACGCGCCCGACCGCAGCGAGGCCGAGGCGCTCGCGCACGTCCGCGAGGTCTTCGCCGACTGCGCGATCACGGAGTTCGTGGTGGACGACAGCTCCGGCGGGGCGCTGCCCGGCCTGTCGCATCCGGCGGCGGCCGCGTTCATGGCGGCGGTCGGCGGCCGGGCCATGCCGAAGTTCGGTTGGACGGACGTGTCGCGCTTCAGCGCGCTGGGCGTCCCGGCCGTCAACTACGGCCCGGGAGACGCGCTGCTGGCCCACAAGGTCGACGAACGGGTCGAGACGAAGGCGATCCTGCACTGCGAGGAGCGACTCCGCGCCTGGCTGACCTCCTGAATTCCGCTTCTCGTCACCTTTGTGCGCCTACCCTGATCCGAACGATCAGCAGGAGGGAGCACATCATGGGCAACCCTGAGGGCGGCCGGGGCAAGCCGGCGGAGCAACAGCTGGGTCCCGTACTGCGACGGCGCGACCAGGTCCAGGCGGGGAGTACGACCGACCAGCGGCTGCTGGACTCCGCGGGACCCTCCGAGTGGGTGCACACCGACCCCTGGCGGGTCCTGCGCATCCAGTCGGAGTTCATCGAGGGCTTCGGCACCCTGGCGGAGCTGCCGCCGGCGATCAGCGTGTTCGGCTCGGCCCGCACGCCGGCGGACTCGCCGGACTACGAGGCGGGCGTGGCCATCGGCCGGGCCCTCGTCGACGCGGGCTTCGCCGTCATCACCGGCGGCGGCCCGGGCGCGATGGAAGCCGCGAACAAGGGCGCCCGCGAGGGCAACGGGATCTCGGTCGGGCTCGGCATCGAGCTGCCCTTCGAGCAGGGGCTCAACCAGCACGTCGACCTCGGCCTGAACTTCCGGTACTTCTTCGTTCGCAAGACGATGTTCGTCAAGTACAGCCAGGGCTTCGTGGTCCTGCCGGGCGGCCTGGGCACGCTCGACGAGCTGTTCGAGGCGCTGACGCTGGTCCAGACGCAGAAGATCACCCGCTTCCCGATCGTGCTGTTCGGCACGGCCTACTGGAGCGGGCTGGTCGACTGGCTGAAGAACACGGTGGTCGCGCAGGGCAAGGCCTCGGAGAAGGACCTGTACCTCTTCCACGTCACGGACGACGTGGACGAGGCGATCGCCCTGGTGACGAAGGAAGTCGGGAAGTAACCCCGGGCCCGTGGGGCCTGGCCGTCAGGCCAGGCCCCGGCGGGCTACCGCGGGCGGGCGGTGGCCCTGGATCGACGCCACCATCTCCAGGACCTGCCGGGTCTCCGCGACCTCGTGGACCCGGTAGACCTGCGCGCCCAGCCAGGCCGAGACGGCCGTCGTGGCGAGGGTGCCCAGCAGCCGCTCCTTGACCGGCCGGTCCAGGGTCTCGCCCACGAAGTCCTTGTTGGACAGGGACACCAGCACCGGCCAGCCGGTCCGCGCCATCTCCCCGAGCCGGCGCGTGGCCTCCAGCGAGTGGCGGGTGTTCTTGCCGAAGTCGTGTCCCGGGTCGATCATGATCGACTCGCGCGGCACGCCCAGCGCGACGGCCCGCTCCGCGAGCCCGACCGTCACGCGCAGGATGTCCGCCATCACGTCCTCGTAGGAGGTCCGGTGCGGCCGGGTCCGCGGCTCCACGCCGCCCGCGTGCGTGCAGACCAGCCCCGCGCCGTGGCGGGCGGCGACCTCCGCGAGCTTCGGGTCCACCCCGCCCCACGCGTCGTTCAGCAGGTCCGCACCGGCCTCGCAGACGGCCTCGCCGACCTCGTGCCGCCAGGTGTCCACGCTGATCACCACGTCCGGGTGGCGGCGCCTGACCTCGGCCACGAAGCCCACCGTGCGGCGGACCTCCTCGGCCGCGTCCACGTGCTCGCCGGGCCCCGCCTTGACCCCGCCGATGTCGATGATCGCCGCACCCTCGGCCACGGCCCGCTCGACGCGGTCGAGCGCGGGCCGGTCCTGGAACGTGGCGCCCTGGTCGTAGAACGAGTCCGGGGTCCGGTTCACGATCGCCATGATCACGGGCTCGTGGGTGTCGAACTCGCGCCTGCCCAGTCGCAGCATCCCGTGTTTCCTCCTCCGGCGGCCCTCGCCGCCCCGCCAGCGACCTTAACCGCCGCGCGCGCATGGACGCGGCCGTCGCATGGCACGATCGACTCCGTGGCCGCAGTCTCTCAGGGGAGTTGCTCGTGTTCTGGTTCTTGCTGATCGCGCTGGTCGTGGTCGTCGCCGGGGTCACCCTCGCGGTGATCGGCGGCGGCAGCGAAGCGGTGCTGCCCGAGGTGGATCCGGAGATCGTCGCCGACGGCCTGCCGGAGACCCGACCGGTGGTGCGGGAGGACATCGACGCGCTGCGGCTGCCGGTGGCGCCGCGCGGGTACCGGATGGCCGAGGTGGACGACGTACTGACGCGCCTGGGCGCGGAGCTGGCCGAGCGGGACGCGCGGATCGCGGAGCTGGAGGCGGCGCGGGTGGCCCCGGCGGCCGCGGCCGGGCCCGACCTGACCAAGGGCGACCGGTGACCCCGGCGCCGGGCGCCGCCGTGGCGGGGCCGGACGGGGGGCTGCGCTGCCCGTGGGCGCTGTCGACCGAGGACTACGTCGCCTACCACGACACGGAGTGGGGGCGGCCGGTCCACGGGGACGACGCGCTGTACGAGCGGCTCTGCCTGGAGGCCTTCCAGTCCGGGCTGTCCTGGCTGACGATCCTGCGGCGCCGGGAGGGGTTCCGGAAGGCCTTCGCGGACTTCGAGATCGCCAAGGTCGCGGAGTTCGGGGAGGCGGACGCGGAGCGGCTGCTGGCCGATCCCGGGATCATCCGGAACCGGGCGAAGATCGCGGCGACCCTGGCCAATGCGAAGGTCCTGGCCGGGTGGGGTGCGGGGGAGCTGGACGAGCTGATCTGGTCCCACGCCCCGGAGCACCCCGCGGCGGCCCCCCGGAGCACCACCCAGGTCCCGGCGGTGACCCCGGAGTCCACGGCCCTGGCCAAGGCCCTGAAGAAGGCGGGCATCCGCTTCGTCGGCCCGACCACGGCCTACGCCCTGATGCAAGCCTGCGGCCTGGTCAACGACCACCTGGCCACCTGCGTCTCCCGCGACCAGTAGCGCCCCCGGCGGGCCCTCGAACGCCGGGCGGGCTGGATGTGGCCCGGATCCGGCCCCGCCCGGGGGCCGAATGAGGGCCCGATGCCGGCCTGATTCAGCCTCGCCGGCGTTTGAGGCGCCCCCGGAGGGCGGACAAGCGGGCCGTGCCGTGCGGTGTTGCCCCCCGGCGGGCCCTCGAACGCCGGGCGGGCTGGATGTGGCCAGGATCCAGCCCCGCCCGTTTGAGGCGCCCCCGGAGGGTGGCGTCAGCGGCCCTGGTATTCCGGGGCCTGCTTCGCGAGGAAGGCGGCTACGGCGATGCCGTGGTCGGCGGAGGCCCCGGCCCGGGTCTGGAGCTCGTCCTCCTTCTCCAGGGCCTCGGCCAGCCCGTGCGCGGCCCCGTACGCCAGGGACTCCTTCAGCGCCGCGTAGGCCACCGTCGGCCCCGAAGCCAGCGCCCGCGCCACCGCGGCCGCCTCCGCGGCCAGCGACTGCGCGGGCACGATCCGGTTCGCGATGCCGAGCTCGTACGCCTCCTGGGCCGGCACCGAACGGGGGAACAGCAGCAGGTCGGCGGCGCGCGACTGGCCGATCAGCCGCGGCAGGGTCCAGGAGACCCCGGAGTCGGCGGTCAGCGCGACCCCGGCGAAGGAGGTGTTGAAGGAGGCGGTGTCGGCCACCACCCGGAAGTCCGCGGCCAGCGCGAAGCCGAAGCCCGCCCCGGCGGCCACCCCGTTCACCCCGGCCACCACGGGCTTCGCCATGGTGGTGAGCGCCCGCACGATCGGGTTGTAGTGCTCCGAGACGGTGCTCATCGTGAGCGTGGAGCCGTTCTCGCGGTCCGCCGCCAGGAAGCCGACGTGCTCCTTGAGGTCCTGACCGACGCAGAACGCCCGGCCGCCAGCCGCGGTCAGCAGGACGGCCCGCACCCCGGAGTCCTCCGCGGCGGCGAGGACGGAGTCCCGCAGCGCGACCTTGGCCTCGGTGTTCATCGCGTTCATCGCGTCGGGGCGGTTGATCGTGATCGTCGCGAGTCCGTCGCTCACTTCGTAGAGCACGCTGTCGGACATGGTGGGGATCCCCCTTCGTCGCGGGCAGAAGTCCCAGCATGGCGGACCGTACGGGCCACCGGGTATGTGATGTAGGTCAAACAAACCGGGGGCTCCGCGGGCCGGGCGGGGGCGAAGTATCGCAGGCGGATCGCCGAAATGAGTGGTTTTGGTCGAGCGCGTTGCACAAGCGTTCCCGGCTGATGTTGGTCATCGGGTCCTGACATGCGGGATAATGGCGGGAAGCAATGTGTTCGATGCCGGGTATTAGGCGCCTGAATGGGGCCGTCGGCTGACGATGAGCTGGATTCAGGAAGGGGAACGAGCATGGCGGCCATGAAGCCGCGGACGGGCGACGGCCCGCTCGAGGTCACCAAGGAGGGGCGGGGCATTGTCATGCGCGTTCCGCTTGAAGGCGGCGGTCGGCTTGTCGTCGAGCTGACCCCGGACGAGGCCGGCGCCCTCGGTGACGCCCTGAAGAAGGTCGTCGGCTGACGCGTCCGCGTTATCTGAGATATCAGGGTTCCGTTTCCTGATCTTCACCGCTGCCCCGCCCGTGGTCACCACGGGCGGGGCAGCGGCATGTCCGGACCCGCCCGCGATCGGGCGTGCGGGGCCGCCCGGACCCCCTCGATCGGGGTCCGCTCAGCGGCGCACGGCGCACAGCAGGCCGTCGCCCACCGGCAGCAGCGCGGATTCCAGCGCGGGGCTCTCGCGGACCGTGCGCAGCAGCTCGCGCACCCGCAGCACCTCCACCGGCTGGGCCGAGGAGTCGACCGTACGGCCGTCCGAGAAGACTCCCTCGAAGCACACCAGCCCACCCGGTCGCAGAAGGCGCAACGATTCAGCGAGGTAGTCGAGGGATTCGGCCGGGTCGCCGTCGCAGAAGACCAGGTCGTAGCCGCCGTCGGCGAGCCGCGGCAGGACGTCCAGGGCCCGGCCGGGGATGAAGCGCGCGCGGTTGCCCGCGAAGCCCGCGGCGCGGAAGGCCTGGCGGGCGAAGGCCTGCCGGTCCGGCTCGGGGTCCACGGTCGTCAGCACCCCGTCGGGGCGCAGTCCGTGGAGCAGGTGGATGCCGGAGACACCGGTGCCGGTGCCGATCTCCGCGACCGCCTTGGCGTCCGCGGTGGCGGCCAACAGGCGCAGCGCGGCCCCGGTGCCGGGGGAGACCGAGCGCAGGCCCGCTTCCCTCGCCCGGTCGCGGGCCCACCGCAGAGCGTCGTCCTCGGCGACAAACGCGTCGGCGAACGCCCAGCTCGTCTGCCGGTTGCCGCTAATGACCCTCTCCTGTCCCCATAGTTGGCGCAACGGTGACTGTATCCGCTGACGTCGGGAACCCGCAGATGGGACCGGGCGTTGTGAGGGGAAGAGGCGGGATAGAGGGGACGGCGCCGGGCAGATCGGCGGTCAAGGACCTCGGACCCGTGCAAAGTTACTGCAAAAATGCTTATCCAGAGCTGACGGGAGGGGTGGCTATGGTAGGGGCTCCACTGGACACCACCAGAGCCGACAGGGGAGGTGCGGCTGCGCCTGTGGATCGTGGCGGCGTCATCAGACGTCTCTTCTGGTCGGCGGGCGAGCCGAAATCCGTGATCAACACCGCTGACCGTATCCACACCGCTGCCACCGCAACCACCGCGACCTTTGCCGCCGATGCGGGCTCCCAGGCGTGGACCCCTCCCTCCTGGGAGGAGATTGTCAGCACGCACAGTGCGCGGGTCTACCGACTGGCGTACCGCCTGACGGGCAACCAGCACGACGCCGAGGACCTCACCCAGGAAGTCTTCGTCCGCGTCTTCCGTTCGCTGTCGACGTACACGCCCGGCACCTTCGAGGGCTGGCTGCACCGGATCACCACGAACCTCTTCCTGGACATGGTGCGCCGCAAGCAGCGGATCCGCTTCGACGCGCTCGCCGACGACGCCGCCGAGCGACTGCCGAGCCGCGAGCCCAACCCGCAGCAGGTGCTCCACGACACGCACTTCGACGCGGACGTCCAGCAGGCGCTGGACACCCTCGCGCCGGAGTTCCGCGCCGCCGTGGTGCTGTGCGACATCGAAGGCCTGTCCTACGAGGAGATCGCCGCGACCCTCGGCGTGAAGCTCGGCACCGTCCGCAGCCGGATCCACCGTGGCCGCTCGCACCTGCGCAAGGCGCTCAAGCACCGTTCCCCCGAGGCCCGTGCGGAGCAGCGTGCGCTGGCGGGTGTGGCCGTGGGCGCCCCGTTCGTGGGGGGAGAGGGCGGAGCGGAGTGAGCGGAGTCAGTCCGTCCGCAGCGGAACACCACCTGGGCGACCGGCTCGCCGCCCTGGTGGACGGGGAGCTGAGCCACGACGTGCGCGAGCGCGTCCTCGCCCATCTGGCGACCTGTGCCAAGTGCAAGGCCGAGGCCGACGCCCAGCGCCGGTTGAAGACCCTCTTCGTCGAGAGCGCGCCGCCGCCGCTCTCCGCCGGGCTGCTCGCCCGGCTCCAGGGCCTGCCGGGAGGTGGACCCGACGGTCCCGCCGCCCCGCCCGGTCCGCCCGCCCCGACCACCCGCGCCACCGATCCCTTCGCCACCTTCGGGTACGCCTTCCAGGCGCCCCGCCCGCAGGAGGGCTTCCGGATACACGAGGTGGGCCGCCCCCGCCGCCGGTTCGCCTTCGTCGCCGCGGGAGCCGTCTCGCTCGCCGCGCTCGCGCTCGGCGGCGCGCTGCCGCTGGACCAGTTCGAGCCCAACGCCCGTGGTGAGGGCGGCGCCAGCGTCACCCCGGCCACCCAGCCGGGTGCCACCGGTGGAGCCCTGTCCGTCGTCGACGCGGTCATCCGGGACCGCCCCCGGCCCCCGGCCGGGAGCGCGACCGTCACCCCCCGGCTGACGTCGGTGCTGGACCCCCCGGCGGCGCGTGCGACGCCGTTGCCGCCCGTGGCGCCGAGCCTGTCACCGCGCCCGGTGTCGCTCACCCGCTGAGGCACGACGGCGCGCGCGGGTGATACCCCCGCCCGCCTCTGCCGCCCCGCGGGGCGACCTGGTTGAATCCTCGCCAGGTGCGCCCGGCGGGGCGCGCGCGAGGCACGCGGGGAGCGCTCATGTCCGACACCCACCCTCCGACCGATCCGGCTCCAGCGCGGCCGGCCCCTCGGTGGTGGAGCCGCCCCGACGACGCCGGCGCGCGGGGTGACCGCGTACCGGCCCCCCGGACCGGCGGCGAGGAGCCGCGGGACACCGCGGCGGCGCCGCTCGCGGAGCCGGGGGACGCCCCCGAGGACGTACCCGCGGGCGCGCCCGCGCCCCGCTACGACCCCTGGAGCACCGCCCCGTTCCAACTGCCGGACGCGGGCCACGAGGGGCCGGGGATCCGGATGCGGCACCTGGTGGCCCTGGCCGTGTGCAGCGCCCTGCTCGCCGGAGGCGTCGGTGCCTGGCTCGGCGTCCTGGCCGAACGGCAGAGCAGCACCCGCCTGGAGCTGCCCCAGGCCGGGGTGGAGCCCAAGGGCCGGGCCCCCGAGAGCGTGGCCGGCATCGCCGCGACCGCCCTGCCCGGCGTGGTCACCCTGCACGTCGCGGGCGGCGCGGGCAACGGGACCGGCACCGGCTTCGTGCTGGACGGGCAGGGCCACATCCTCACCAACAACCACGTCGTCGCGGACGCCCAGCGGATAACGGTCACCTTCAGCACCGGCGAGAGCACGGGCGCCGAGGTGGTCGGCCGGGACGGCGGCTACGACCTCGCCGTGGTCAAGGTCGACGGGGTCCGCGGCCTGCGCCCCCTGGCCCTCGGCAATTCGGAGAACGTCAAGGTCGGCGACCCGGTGGTGGCCATCGGCGCGCCCTTCGACCTGTCCAACACGGTCACCGCGGGCATCATCAGCGCCACCGGGCGGCCCATCACCGCGGGCGGGGACAAGGGGGACGGCAGCGACGTCAGCTACGTCGACGCCCTGCAGACCGACGCCCCCATCAACCCCGGCAACTCCGGCGGCCCGCTGCTCGACTCCCTGGGCCGGGTCATCGGCATCAACAGCGCGATCCGCGGCGCGGACCAGGACGCGAGCGACAAGGACCCGGCGCGCCAGAGCGGCAGCATCGGTCTCGGCTTCGCCATCCCGGTCAACCAGGCGAAGCGGGTGGCCGAGGAGATCATCCGCACCGGCCGGGCGACCCACCCGGTCATCGGCGTCACCCTCGACATGAAGTACACCGGCGACGGGGCCCGGGTCGGGGACCGGGCCGCCGACGGCAAGCCGGCCGTCCCGGCGGGCAGTCCCGCCGCCCGCGCCGGCATCGTGTCCGGCGACGTGATCATCAAGGTGGACGGCCAGCGCGTGCACGGCGGGGACGAGCTGATCATCAAGGTGCGGGCCCACCGCCCGGGTGATCCGCTCCGCCTCACCGTGCTGCGCGGTGGCAAGGAGCGCACGCTGGAACTCGTACTGGGTTCGGCGAACAGTGGATGACCGGCAGGGGAAACGGGGAGCGAGGTGTCGGCTCGTGGAGGCGGCCGGGTACCGTGGTCCAGGCCCGCAGGATGACAGCCGAGGAGCGGCAACGTGTTCAACGACATAGGCGCACTCGAACTGGTCACCATCGTGGTGCTGGCCATCCTCATCTTCGGTCCGGAGAAGCTCCCGAAGGTGATCCAGGACGTGTCCGGGGTCATCCGCAAGATCCGGGCGTTCTCGGACAGCGCCAAGCAGGACATCCGCTCCGAGCTGGGCCCGGAATTCAAGGACTTCGAGTTCGAGGACCTCAATCCGAAGACCTTCATCCGCAAGCAGCTCACCGAGAACGAGGACCTCAAGGAGATCCGGAGCAGCTTCGACCTGCGCAAGGAGCTGAACGACGTCACGGACGCCGTCAACAGCAAGGAAGCGGACCCCGTCCCCGGTGACGCCCCGGCCGCGCCGTCCACCGGCGCCGCGCCCGCGCCCGGCGGGCCCGACCTGGTGAAGCGGGTCGTGCCGCCCGCGCCGGAGCAGCGCGCCCCCTTCGACGCCGACGCCACCTGACCCGCCTGACACCTCGGCCTGCCGGGCGGCGCGGGGTCGGATGGCTATCCTCTCCATCTGTCCGGACGCCGACGCCCCAGGGAGGGGGTCCCCCCAGCGCAGCAGGGGGGAGGGTCGTTCCGGGTCCCACGGAACGAGAGGCCGCACCGATGGAGACGACGAGCAGTAGTCGGGTAGGGGCGCAGCCCGCCGAGGCGCACACCGCGCCCGCCCCGGAAGCCGCCGCCGAGGCGGCCGCACAAGCTCCCCAGGCCCCACAGGCTCCCCAGGCCGCACAAGCACCGCAGGCACCGCAGGCCGAGGCCGCCGCCGCACCCCCCACGCCCGTCCCGGGCGCCCGCCGGGCCGCCGAGGGCTACCTGCGGGCCTCCTTCCCCTGGTACGGGCTGGACGCGGCCTTCACCGGCCCCCGCTGGCTCATGCAGGTGGGCACCGCCGCCGACGGAACCGTCGAGCACGGTTCCACCGGCCACGGCGACGAGCCCTCGGTCCGCGGCGAGATCGTCACCGGCGAGAAGGAGCGCTTCGCGGTGGTCGTCACCGTCGCGAGCAACCCGCTGCGCCGCAGCGCCGACGGCACCGGCGTCCTGGAGGCCACCTCGGTCTCCTCCGCGGCCTGGCTGGCCGGCTCCGGGCTGCTGGCCTTCACCTGGCCCGGCCAGATGGACCACACCCTGCGCGGCGACTGGCTCGACCAGCAGACCGAGGCCGCCTGGGAGCTGGCCGACGACCTCGGCGGCGAGGACTGGTCCACGCTCTCCCTGCCGGTCGACGGGGAGCCGACGCCCTTCCACTACCGCGAGTCGGAGTTCGGCTGGGTGCTGGCCGGATCCACCCGCGACGGCGTCCACCTGGGCGCCTACGGCCGCGGGATGAGCGCCTACGGGCTCGGCTTCTCCGTCATCGGCGACCTGGGCACCTACGCCTAGTACGGGTACGCGAGAGGGGCGCCACCGCAGCGG
>NZ_JBHWLC010000039.1:0-81738 GCF_042730635.1 Streptomyces sp. NPDC059917 | reverse complement strand
CAGGGCCCCGCCGGGAGCGGCGGGGACGCGAGCAGGAGCGGCGGCCGGCGCCGGAGCGGGCGCGGGCGCCGGGGCGAGCGCCGCCACCGGCGCCGCCAGCAGGGCCGTCAGGACGAGGGTCAGGGTCTTCATGCCCCCACCGTCCCGCGCCGGGGACACGCTCCGTCGGGGCCTGTGGACGGCCCGTCCGGTGTGGACATCGCCGTCACCCGGCACACCGCCGGGTCCCGTACACTTCTGGTGGCGATCCGGGTCACCGGGTCGACTTCGCACGCCCCAGCACCGGCCTCTCAGGCCGCGTGGCAGCGCCTCTCGGTCCCCTCTGCGGGGGCAGGGCGCGGTGGGGCGTCAGGAACCAAACCGAGAAAACAAGGAGATGGCCATGGCCGTCGTCACGATGCGGGAGCTGCTGGAAAGCGGCGTCCACTTCGGTCACCAGACCCGTCGTTGGAACCCGAAGATGAAGCGCTTCATCTTCACGGAGCGCAACGGCATCTACATCATCGACCTGCTGCAGTCGCTGTCGTACATCGACCGCGCCTACGAGTTCGTGAAGGAGACCGTCGCCCACGGCGGTTCCATCATGTTCGTCGGTACCAAGAAGCAGGCCCAGGAGGCCATCGCCGAGCAGGCGACGCGCGTTGGTATGCCGTACGTCAACCAGCGGTGGCTGGGTGGCATGCTCACCAACTTCTCCACCGTCTACAAGCGCCTCCAGCGTCTGAAGGAGCTTGAGGCGATCGACTTCGAGGACGTCGCGGCCTCGGGTCTCACCAAGAAGGAGCTCCTCGTGCTCTCGCGCGAGAAGGCCAAGCTGGAGAAGACCCTCGGCGGCATCCGCGAGATGTCGAAGGTTCCCAGCGCCGTCTGGATCGTCGACACCAAGAAGGAGCACATCGCCGTCGGTGAGGCGCGCAAGCTCCACATCCCGGTCGTCGCGATCCTCGACACCAACTGCGACCCCGACGAGGTCGACTACAAGATCCCGGGCAACGACGACGCGATCCGCTCCGTCACCCTGCTCACCCGCGTGATCGCCGACGCCGTCGCCGAGGGCCTCATCGCCCGTTCCGGTGCCGCCACCGGTGACTCGAAGCCGGGCGAGAAGGCCGCCGCCGAGCCGCTCGCCGAGTGGGAGCGCGACCTCCTCGAGGGCGACAAGAAGGCTGACGACGCTGCTGAGGCTCCGGCCGAGGCCGCAGTCGAGGCCGCTGTCGAGGCTCCGGCCGCCGAGGTCGTCGCCGAGCCCGTCGTCGAGGCCCCGGCCGCCGACGCCGAGCAGGCCTGACCCACTGAGAGCGCCCGGCGTTCACCCGCCGGGCACTCGCAGCACGGACGATGACGGCGGGGGAGCCGCGCCACGAGCGCGTCTCCCCCGCCATCTCCTCTACGACTTCGAGAGAGAATCACAGACTCATGGCGAACTACACCGCCGCTGACGTCAAGAAGCTCCGCGAGCTCACCGGCGTCGGCATGATGGACTGCAAGAACGCGCTGGTCGAGTCCGACGGCGACGTCGACAAGGCCATCGAGGCGCTCCGCATCAAGGGTCAGAAGGGCGTCGCCAAGCGCGAGGGCCGTTCTGCCGAGAACGGTGCCGTCGCCTCGCTCATCGCCGACGACAACACCTCCGGTGTCATCGTCGAGCTGAAGTGCGAGACGGACTTCGTCGCCAAGGGCGACAAGTTCCAGGCCGTCACCGACCAGCTGGCCGCCCACATCGCCAAGACCTCCCCGGCCGACCTCGAGGCGCTGCTCGCGTCCGAGATCGAGGCCGGCAAGACGGTCCAGGCGTTCGTGGACGAGGCCAACGCCAACCTCGGCGAGAAGATCGTCCTGGACCGCTTCGCGCAGTTCACCGGCGGTTACGTCTCGGCGTACATGCACCGCACCATGCCCGACCTGCCGTTCCAGATCGGTGTCCTGGTCGAGCTCGACAAGGCCGACGCCGAGGTCGCCCGCGGCGTCGCGCAGCACATCGCCGCGTTCGCGCCGAAGTGGCTCGCCGAGGACGAGATCCCGGCCGAGATCCTCGAGTCCGAGCGTCGCGTGGCCGAAGAGGTCACCCGCGCCGAGGGCAAGCCCGAGGCCGCTCTGCCGAAGATCGTCGAGGGTCGCGTCAAGGGCTTCGTCCGCGACAACACCCTGCTGGGGCAGTCCTACGCCCTGGACGCCAAGAAGTCCGTCCAGAAGGTTCTGGACGAGGCCGGTGTCACCCTGGTGCGCTTCGCGCGCATCAAGGTCGGCATCTGAGTCCGTCCGTACGCGACGGACACCGGACCCCGGTAGGGTCTGAAGCAGTCGTCCGCCTTCGCGCCGGACGACCGCAGATCTGACGAGGAGGCCATTGCCGTAGAGGGAACCGCGAGGACCCACCGGCAATGGCCTCCTTCGTATGTGCACGAGGAGATCTCCATGAATCAGGGCGTGGACCCCCACACCGCTTCCGACGACAAGAGCGACCAGGACAAGAAGGGTCGCCGCTTCATGCTGAAGCTGTCCGGCGAAGCCTTCTCCGGCGGCGGCGGCCTGGGCGTCGACCCCGACGTCGTGCACGCCATCGCCCGCGAGATCGCGGCCGTCGTCCGCGACGGCGCGGAGATCGCGGTCGTCATCGGCGGCGGCAACTTCTTCCGCGGCGCCGAGCTCCAGCAGCGCGGCATGGACCGGGCCCGGTCCGACTACATGGGCATGCTGGGCACGGTCATGAACTGCCTCGCCCTCCAGGACTTCCTGGAGAAGGAGGGCATCGACTCCCGCGTCCAGACCGCCATCACCATGGGTCAGGTCGCTGAGCCCTACATCCCGCTGCGCGCCGTGCGCCACCTGGAGAAGGGGCGCGTCGTCATCTTCGGCGCGGGCATGGGCATGCCCTACTTCTCCACCGACACCACGGCCGCCCAGCGCGCCCTGGAGATCGACGCCGAGGCCCTGCTGATGGGCAAGAACGGCGTGGACGGGGTCTACGACTCCGACCCGAAGAAGAACCCGGACGCGGTGAAGTTCGACGCCCTGGAGTACAGCGAGGTGCTGTCCCGCGACCTCAAGGTCGCCGACGCCACGGCCATCACGCTGTGCCGCGACAACAAGCTGCCGATCCTGGTCTTCGAACTGCTCGCCGAGGGCAATATCGCCCGCGCGGTCAAGGGTGAGAAGATCGGCACGCTCGTCAGCGATCAGGGCACCCGGGCCTGACACGGGCACCCGGCGCCCGGCCGGCCCCGCCAGCCTGAACCATCCATTCAAGACATGCAGGAGCACGTGGTGATCGAAGAAACCCTCCTCGAGGCCGAGGAGAAGATGGAGAAGGCCGTCGTCGTCGCCAAGGAAGACTTCGCGGCGATCCGGACCGGCCGTGCGCACCCGGCGATGTTCAACAAGATCGTGGCCGAGTACTACGGCGCGGTCACGCCGATCAACCAGCTCGCGTCCTTCGCGGTTCCCGAGCCGCGCATGGCCATCGTGACGCCGTTCGACGCGTCGGCCCTGCGCAACATCGAGCAGGCGATCCGCGACTCCGACCTCGGCGTCAACCCGAGCAACGACGGCCGGATCATCCGCGTCACCTTCCCCGAGCTGACGGGGGAGCGCCGCAAGGAGTACATCAAGGTCGCCAAGACCAAGGCCGAGGACTCCAAGATCTCCATCCGTTCCATCCGCCGCAAGGCGAAGGACACCCTCGACAAGATGGTGAAGGACAAGGAGGCCGGCGAGGACGAGGTGCGCCGCGCGGAGAAGGAGCTCGACGACGCCACCGCGAAGTACGTCGCGCAGGTCGACGAGCTGCTGAAGCACAAGGAAGCCGAGCTGCTCGAAGTCTGATGAACGACTCTCCCTGGCGGGCGGAGCCGGTTCCGGCGGGTCCCGCATACGATGCGCAGGTGGGCCCGCACACTCGGCCCATGCCCATCGTTCCCGATGCCGCCGGCCGTGACTTCGACGACCGGGAAGCACGCGATCCGGGGGCCGCCGATGCGGGCGGCCCCCAGTTCCGCGCCGAGACGCCGCCGCAGGAGCCCATGTCCACCCCACCTTCGCAGGCCCCGCAGGACGCCTCGCAGCCCCCGCAGAAGAAGCGGGCCGGGCGTGACCTGCGCGCCGCCATAGGGGTCGGCATCGGCCTCGGCGCGGTGATCTTCGCCTCGCTGTTCATCGTCAAGGCGGTGTTCGTCGGCGTCGTCGTCGTCGCGGTCGTCGTGGGGCTGTGGGAGCTGACCTCCCGCCTCCAGGAGCAGAAGGGCATCAAGGCCCCGCTGGTACCGCTCGCGGTCGGTGGCGCGGCCATGGTCATCGCCGGATACGTCCGGGGGGCCGAGGGCGCCTGGGTCGCGATGGCGCTCACCGCGCTCGCGGTGCTCGTGTGGCGGATGACCGAACCCCCCGAGGACTACCTCAAGGACGTCACGGCGGGGGTGTTCGCCGCCTTCTACGTGCCCTTCCTGGCCACGTTCGTCGCGATGCTCCTCACCGCGGACGACGGGCCGCAGCGGGTGGTCACCTTCCTGCTGCTGACGGTGGTCAGCGACACCGGGGCGTACGCGGTCGGCTGGCGCTTCGGCAAGCACAAGCTGGCCCCGCGCATCAGCCCCGGCAAGACCCGCGAGGGGCTCTTCGGAGCGGTGGCCTTCGCGATGGTCGCCGGCGCGCTGTGCATGGAGTTCCTGATCGACGGCGGCGCCTGGTGGCAGGGTCTGCTGCTGGGCCTGACGGTCGCGGTCAGCGCCACGCTGGGCGATCTCGGCGAGTCGATGATCAAGCGGGACCTCGGCATCAAGGACATGGGAACGCTGCTGCCGGGGCACGGCGGGATCATGGACCGGCTGGACTCGCTGCTGCCGACCGCGCCCGTGGTGTGGCTGCTGCTGGCGGCCTTCGTCGGCACGGGCTGACCCCCCGCGGGGACCGGGAGGAGTCCGTCCGAGAGGGGCGGAACCCCCCGGGCGGTTACCCTTGAAAGGCGCGCTGCTTCTTGCGGTGCGCCTTTCGTCTTTACCGAGGAGTACCTGCCATGGCCCGCCCTGTTCCGGGAGAGCTCACTTTCGTCGCCCCTCGCGGAGCCAAGAAGCCCCCGCGGCACCTGGCCGACCTCACCCCCGAGGAGCGGCGCGAGGCCGTGGCCGCGATCGGTGAGAAGCCGTTCCGGGCCAAGCAGCTGTCGCAGCACTACTTCGCCCGGTACAACCACGACCCGGCGCAGTGGACGGACATTCCGGCGGCCTCCCGCGAGAAGCTCCGCGAGGAGCTGCTCCCCGACCTGATGTCGGTCATCCGGCACATCTCGTGCGACGACGACACCACCCGCAAGACGCTGTGGAAGCTGCACGACGGCACGCTGGTCGAGTCCGTCCTGATGCGCTACCCCGAGCGGGTCACCATGTGCATCTCCTCGCAGGCGGGCTGCGGCATGAACTGCCCGTTCTGCGCCACCGGCCAGGCGGGGCTGGACCGCAACCTCTCCACCGCGGAGATCGTGCACCAGATCGTCGACGGCATGCGCGCCCTGCGCGACGGCGAGGTGCCCGGCGGCCCGGCGCGCCTGTCGAACATCGTCTTCATGGGCATGGGCGAGCCGCTGGCCAACTACAACCGCGTGGTCGGCGCGATCCGTCGGCTGACCGACCCGGAGCCCGACGGCCTCGGCCTGTCGCAGCGCGGCATCACGGTCTCCACGGTCGGCCTGGTTCCGGCCATGCTGCGCTTCGCCGACGAGGGCTTCAAGTGCCGTCTGGCCGTCTCGCTGCACGCGCCCGACGACGAGCTGCGCGACACCCTGGTGCCGGTGAACACCCGCTGGAACGTGCGCGAGGTGCTGGACGCGGCCTGGGAGTACGCCGACAAGTCCGGCCGCCGGATCTCCATCGAGTACGCGTTGATCCGTGACATCAACGACCAGGCCTGGCGCGGCGACCGGCTGGGCCGGCTGCTCAAGGGCAAGCGCGTGCACGTCAACCTGATCCCGCTGAACCCGACCCCGGGCTCCAAGTGGACCGCCTCGCGCCCCGAGGACGAGCGGGCCTTCGTCCAGGCCATCGCGAACCACGGCGTACCGGTGACCGTCCGGGACACGCGCGGCCAGGAGATCGACGGCGCCTGCGGCCAGCTCGCCGCTTCGGAGCGCTAGCGCCGGATTCCGGATTTCCTCCCGGAGCGGGGCCGCGGGGTACCCTGTGGCCGAAACCAACTGCATATTCCGACAGGGGAGCGCCACAGCGCTGAGAGTGCGGTAACCGTCACCGCAGACCCTCTGAACCTCGCCCGGGTCATTCCGGGTAGGAAGTTCGGTCACCACTCAAGCTGTTGCGCCCTGCCCGGCGACCGCTCTCGCGTCCACGTGGCGCGAGGCGCTGGGCAGGGCCGCGTCTTCTCCTGGACATCCCAGGAGGAAGCATTCAATGAGCACCACCAAGAAGATCGCGGGCAGCGCGCTCGTCGTCGCGCTGGGCGTGAGCACCCTCGCCGCCTGCGGCGGCGAGTCCAAGCCGGCGGCGGAGACGAAGACGATCACCCTCGTCAGCCACGACTCCTTCAACGTGACCCCGGCGGTCCTGAAGGAGTTCGAGCAGCAGAGCGGCTACACCGTCAAGGTGCTCAAGAGCGGCGACGCGGGCGCCGCCCTCAACCAGGAGATCCTGACGAAGGGCTCGCCGCGCGGCGACGTCTTCTTCGGCATCGACAACACCCTGCTCTCGCGCGGGCTCGACAGCGGCATCTTCACCCCGTACGAGGCCAAGGGCCTGGCCGGGGTCGGCGCCCAGTACCAGCTCGACAAGGAGCACCGGGTCACCCCGGTCGACTCCGGCGACATCTGCGTCAACTACGACAAGGCGTACTTCGCCGACAAGAAGCTCGCCCCGCCGCAGACGCTGGACGACCTGGTCAAGCCGGAGTACAAGAACCTGCTGGTCACCGAGAACGCGGCGACCTCCTCGCCCGGCCTCGGTTTCCTCCTGGCCTCCGTCGGCAAGTACGGCGACGACGGCTGGAAGGCCTACTGGACCAAGCTCAAGGCGAACGGCGTCGAGGTCGTCGACTCGTGGGAGGCGGCGTACAACGAGCGGTTCTCCGGCTCCGCCGGCGGCAAGAAGGCCAAGGGCGACCGCCCGCTGGTGGTCTCCTACGCGTCCAGCCCGCCGGTCGAGGTGCTGTACGCCGAGCCGCAGCCGGCCGAGGCTCCCACCGGGGTCGCCACCGGCACCTGCTTCCGGCAGGTCGAGTTCGCGGGCCTGCTCAAGGGCGCGAAGAACGAGGCGGGCGGCAAGGCCCTGATCGACTTCCTGGTGAGCAAGAAGTTCCAGGAGGACATGCCGCTCCAGATGTTCGTGAACCCGGTGGTCAAGGACGCGAAGCTGCCGGACCTCTTCACCAAGCACGGCGTGGTCGTCGAGAAGCCGGAGACGGTCGCGCCCGACGCCATCGCGAAGAACCGTGAGCAGTGGGTCAAGGCATGGTCCTCGCTCGTCGTGAAGTAAGCGGCGCGAAGGAGTCGGGCGGTCGTGGTGCGGCTCGCCCTGATGGCCCTGCCCCTCGCCTTCTTCGGCCTGTTCTTCGCCTACCCGGTCGCCGCGATCGTGGGCCGCGGTCTGCGGGGCGACGACGGCTGGCGGTTCGGCCGGATCGGCGAGGTCCTCGCCCGGCCCGACATCGCCGACGTGCTGTGGTTCACCACCTGGCAGGCGCTGGCCTCGACCGCGCTGACGCTGCTGGTCGCACTGCCCGGGGCCTACGTCTTCGCCCGCTTCGAGTTCCCCGGCAAACAGCTGCTGCGGGCGGTCGTCACCGTTCCCTTCGTGCTGCCCACCGTGGTCGTCGGCACCGCCTTCCTGGCCCTGGTCGGACGCGGCGGGATGCTGGACGAGCTGTGGGGCGTACGGCTGGACACCACCGTCTGGGCGATCCTGCTCGCCCACGTCTTCTTCAACTACGCCGTGGTCGTCCGCACGGTCGGCGGCCTGTGGGCGCAGCTCGACCCGCGCCAGGAGGAGGCGGCCCGGGTGCTCGGGGCGGGGCGGTTCGCCGCCTGGCGCCGGGTGACCCTGCCCGCGCTCGGCCCGGCCGTCGCCGCGGCCGCCCTGATGGTGTTCCTGTTCACCTTCACCTCCTTCGGCGTCGTGCAGATCCTCGGCGGACCGGCGTACTCCACCCTGGAGGTGGAGGTCTACCGGCAGACCGCGCAGCTCCTCGACCTGCCGACCGCCGCCGTCCTGACGATGGTGCAGTTCGTGGCCGTCGGCGCGATCCTCGGCGTGCACGCCTGGACCGTGCGCAAGCGGGAGACCGCGCTGCGTCTGGTCGATCCCGCCGGGACGGCGCGGCGGCCGAGCGGCGCCGGGCAGCGGCTGCTGCTCGGCGCGGTCCTGCTGACGGTCGCGCTGCTGATCGTGCTGCCGCTCGGGGTCCTGGTCGAACGGTCCTTCGACACGCCCGGGGGCTACGGCTTCCGCTACTACCGGGCCCTGCAAGAGGCGGGCGCCGGTGGCGGGACCTTCCTGGTGCCGCCGCTGGAGGCGATCTGGAACTCCCTCCAGTACGCCCTGGCCGCCACCGCCATCGCCCTGGTCGTCGGGGGGCTCGCGGCCGCGGCGCTCACCCGGCGCGGGGGCCGCTTCGTGCGCGGGTTCGACGCGCTGTTGATGGTTCCGCTGGGGGTGTCGGCCGTGACGGTCGGCTTCGGCTTCCTGATCACCCTGGACGAGCCGCCGCTGGACCTGCGCACCTCGTGGATCCTGGTGCCGCTCGCCCAGGCGCTGGTCGGCGTCCCCTTCGTCGTACGGACCATGCTGCCCGTACTGCGCGCCGTGGACGGCCGGCTGCGCGAGGCCGCGGCGGTGCTGGGGGCCTCGCCGCTGCGGGCCTGGCGGGAGGTGGACCTGCCGCTGGTGCGGCGGGCGCTGCTGATCGCCGCCGGATTCGCCTTCGCGGTCTCGCTCGGCGAGTTCGGGGCGACCGTCTTCATCGCCCGGCCCGACCACCCGACGCTGCCCGTGGCCGTGGCCCGGCTGCTGGGACGCGCGGGCGAGATGAACTACGGGCAGGCGATGGCCCTGAGCACGATCCTGATGCTGGTGTGCGCGGCGTCCCTGCTGGCGCTGGAACGGCTGCGCCCCGACAAGACCTCCGGAGAGTTCTGATGACCCTGCTGGAACTGAGCGAGGTCTCGGTGCGCTTCGGCGAGCGTGCGGTCGTGGACGCGGTGGACCTGGCGGTCGCCGAGCACGAGACCGTGTGCGTGCTCGGGCCGAGCGGCAGCGGGAAGTCCACGCTGCTGCGGGTGGTCGCCGGACTCCAGGCGACCGCGGCCGGGCTGGTGCGCCTCGGCGGGGCCGACCAGCGCGGGGTGCCGGTGCACCGGCGCGGGGTGGGCCTGATGTTCCAGGACCACCAGCTCTTCCCGCACCGCGACGTCGGCGGGAACGTGGCCTTCGGCCTGCGGATGCGGGGTGCGGCGCGGTCGTCGTACGAGGCCCGGGTGGCGGAGCTGCTGGAGCTGGTCGGTCTGCCGGGGGCGCAGCGCCGGGCCGTGGCCTCCCTGTCCGGCGGCGAACAGCAGCGGGTGGCGCTGGCCCGGGCGCTGGCGCCGTCGCCGCGGCTGCTGATGCTCGACGAGCCGTTGGGGCAGCTGGACCGGGGGCTGCGGGAGCGACTCGTCGTCGAGCTGCGGGAGCTGTTCTCCCGGCTCGGGACGACCGTGCTCGCCGTGACGCACGACCAGGGCGAGGCCTTCGCGCTCGCCGACCGGGTGGTGGTCATGCGGGAGGGACGGATCGCCCAGGTCGGGACCCCGCTGGAGGTCTGGCAGCGGCCCGCGTCCGAGTTCGTGGCGCGGTTCCTCGGCTTCGAGAACGTGGTTCCGGCGGAGGTCTCGGGGGGCGTGGCGCAGACCGTGTGGGGCCGGATCCCGGTGCCGGTGGGGTCCCCGGAGGGGGCGTGCCGGGTGCTGGTGCGGTCGGCGGGGGTCGTGCCGGGGCCCTCCGGGCTGGGGTGCGTGGTGGAGGCGCGGACGTTTCGGGGGACGCACGTGGCGCTGCGGCTGCGGGCGGAGGCGGGGCCGGTGCTGGAGGCCGAGTGCGGGTGGGCCGGGGCGCCGGGTCCGGGGGACCGGGTCGCGGTCACCTTCACCCCGTCCGAGGTGGTCGTCCTTCCCCCGGAGTAGCCGCCGTCCCCGGCGCGGCGATTCGCCTCAATCGCCGGCGGGGCCGGTGGCCCGGCGGCGATTGAGGCGCCGCCTGAGGTGCAAGCGGGCCGCGTGCGGACGGTCGGGTCAGTGGACCGGGACCGGGGGGTCCGATTTGGTGTTCGCCTCGGTTTCGGGGTCGGCGCCTTCGTGGTTGCCGAACCAGGCCACCGCCACCGCACCCGCCACGGCCAGGACGAAGCCGAGTACGGCCAACCACGCCAGCCCCGGCCGGGACGCGTCCCCGAGCCACAGGACGCCGATGGCCCCCGGCAGCACCGTCTCGCCCACGACCAGCGCCGCCGTCGCACCGTTCACCGAGCCGATCTGCAGGGCGACGGTGTGCAGGTACATGCCGCCGGTCCCGGCGAGGAAGATCGCGTACAGGGCCGGGTCCGCCAGCAGCGCACCGAGCGAGAACGGCTCGATGCCGTCCAGGATGCGCACGCCCACGCCCAGCGCACCGAACGCCAGGCCGGACAGCAGACCCGCCAGGATCGCCGCCCGCCCGCCGAGGAACCGCACGGCCACCGTGCCGCCGCCGATGATCAGCACGGTCACCGCCAGCAGCCACCAGTGCGTCGCGGCCGCGGCGTGGTGTCCGCCCTCGTGGCCCGCGGCCGTCGCCAGCAGCACCAGCGCGCCGCAGACGACACCGATCGAGGTCCACTCCTTGCGGGTCAGCCGGATGCCGAGCATCTTCACGCTCAGCACGGCGGTGATCACCAGGTTGGCGCTGATGACCGTCTGGGAAAGGAACAACGGCAGCAGCCGGGCGGCCAGCGCACCGAGCCCGAACCCCAGGAAGTCCAGGATGGTGCCGACGATGAACTCCCAGGTCATCGCCGCTTTGGCGGTGGAGGCGAGGTTCGGTCCCCCGTGCTGGGTGACCCCCGCCCCGGCCTCGGAACTCCGGGCCGCCTTGCGGGACCCCACGGCTTGTAGGACGGATCCCGTGCCGTAGCAGATGGAAGCCGCGACAGCGGTCAGCAGGCCTATGAGCACAGAGGGCTCCGTTCACGTCTGGCAGGTTTTTACGTATCTATTACCTATGCCAGACGGCCTATCGGCCCCGGAAGTTGCCTCGTACCCCTAAACGAATGACGCGAGTGTCGCCGGAACCTCGTCGACGGAGTCCACCAGTGCGATGCGGGACTCCATCGGCCGGCCCGCCGCCAGGGCCTGGAGCAGCGGCCACGCCGGGAGCCGCTCGGTCCAGTGCTCCCGGTCGACCAGGATCATCGGGGCTGGCTCGCCGCGCGATCCGTAGTAGTTCGGGGTGGCGTTGTCGAAGATCTCCTGCACGGTCCCCGCGGCGCCCGGCAGGAAGACCACGCCCGCGTTGGACCGCGCGAGGAGCCCGTCCTCGCGGACGGCGTTCGCGAAGTACTTCGCGATGTGCCCCGCGAAGGCGTTCGGCGGCTCGTGGCCGTAGAACCAGGTCGGGATGCCCACCGAGTCACCGCCGTCGGGCCAGCGCTCCCGCACGGCGAAGGCGGCCCGCGCCCACCGGGAGACCGACGGGGCGAAGGACGGCGCCTCGGCCAGCATCTTCAGGGCCTCCGTGAGCGCGTCGTCCGCGGCCGGGGCCAGGTACGCGCCGAGGTTCGCCGCCTCCATCGCGCCGGGTCCGCCACCGGTGGCCACGGTCAGCCCGGTCCGGGCCAGGCTCCGGCCCAGTCGGGCCGCGCCCGCGTAGGCCGGGCCGCCGCGGGCCATGGCGTGCCCGCCCATGACGCCCACCACCCGGGCGCCCGCGAGGTGCTCGTCCAGGGCGTCCGAGATGGCGTCGTCGTGGATGGACCGCAGCATGGAGGAGAAGACGTCGCCGTCGGCCTTCGTCTCCTGGAACCAGGCGTACGCCTCGGCGTCCGGGGTGGCCTCGTACCCGGCGGACAGCGAGGCGAAGAGCTCCTGCGGGGTGTAGAGCAGCCCCCGGTAGGGGTCGAACGGCAGGTCGGGCACCGGCGGGAAGACCAGCGCCCCGTCCGCGCGCACCTTCGCGGCCGCGTCGGGCTCCATGGGGCAGCCCAGGAAGACGGCCGCGGTGGTGTCGCTCGACAGCAGGGCGAGGGTGCGCTCCAGCAGGTTGACCGACTGGATGCGGTAGCCGCTCAGGTCCCCGCGGGCGACGACCTGGTCGAATTCGGCGAGGGTCTCGATCTCGATGTCCGGGTAAGCCATTTCGCCCACCCTAAGGGCTGTCCTCGTCAGTGGGTCAAGGCGGTCACCGTCAGCTGCGCCACACCCCAGCTGAGCGGAACGCAGACCGCGAGCAGGGCGACGGCCCGCAGCGCCACCGCGCCGCGCAGCACCCCGGCCGCGCCGCCCAGGTCGCGCAGCGCTTCGCGGGCCGGCGACCGGCCCTGGCGGATCTCGACGGCGGTGGTCAGCAGGGTCGCGGCGGCGCAGGCGCCGACCAGCGCGGCCGCCGGTCCGGTCAGCGGTCCCAGCGGTACGTGCAGTCCGCCCTGCTCGCGCAGGGCCAGGGCGGTCAGCGCCCCGGCCGCCACCGCGCACAGCACGCCGAGCGGGCGGCCGACCCGGGGCGCCTCCTCCTGGAGGATCCGGCCAGCGAGCAGCCGCGTCGCGCCGGGGCGCACCGCCTGGACGAGGGTGCCGCAGGCGTAGGCCAGGCCGGGCCCGGCCAGGGACAGCCCGACGGCGGTGAGCGCCCAGCCCGTGAGCATCCCTGGGCCGCCGCGGCCCGCGTAGGCCTCGACCGCCAGCCCGCAGGCGGTGAGTGAGATCCCCCACGGCAGTTCGGCCTGCGGGGTACGGCGCGCCCGCGCCCCGGGCCGCAGGGTGAGGGCCACGGTGGCCGAGGCGATGAGCGGCACCAGCGCGAGCAGGGTGAGGGCGGCGGCCACCGGCAGCGGCCGGTCGGCGTGCAGGAGCCGGGCCCCCGCTCCGTCGAAGGGCAGCCCGGAGACCTCCCCGCGCAGGTGCAGGAAGGCGGCGAGGGCGAGCGCGCTGCCCAGGGTGCAGGCGACGGCGGTGGAGATCGCCGCGACGAGCACCAGGCGTACGGGCCCCAGCCCGGCCGCGTCCATCCCCTCGCGGGGTCGGGTGGCCGGGTCGGTACGGGCCACCGCGACGGCGAAGTGCACGGTCACGGCGAGCGGGACGAGCGCCCACAGCAGCCGGGGGAACGATCCGGCGGGTCCGGCGAGCGCCCCCGCCAGCACGTACAGCAGCAGGAAACCGGTTCCGGCCGAGGCGGCCGCGACCAGCAGCCGACGCAGCTGGACGAGCGGCCGGGAGCCCCGGGTCAGGCGGAGAGCGAGCACGCGCCCTGACCCTCCGCTTCCGTCGCCGGTCCGGGAGCGGCCGCAGCGGTGTCCGCGACCCCGCCCGGGTCCGCGTCCCCGCTCGGCTCCGCGCCCGTGGTCGGCACCGGGCGGCCGTCGAGGAGGGCCAGGCGGCGGTCGGCGACCTCGGCGGTCCGCTCGTCGTGCGTGGCCAGGAGCACGGTGATCCCGTGCGAGCGGGCGGCGGTGGTCAGCGTCCGGAGCAGGGTGGCCTGCTCGGCGCGGTGCAAAGGGGCCGTCGGTTCGTCCGCGAAGATCACCGAGGGGTCGCCGACCAGGGCCCGGGCCAGGGCGACCCGCTGCGATTCGGCGCGGGTCAGGGCGCCGGGGCGCTTGCGGGCGAAGCCGCCGATGTCGAGCCGGTCCAGCCACTCGCAGGCGGCGTGTTTGGCGACGCGGTGCGGGGCGCCCGCGAGGAGCAGCGGCAGCGCGGCGTTCTCCCAGACCTTCAGCTCCGGCAGCAGCCCGGGCTCGGGGCCGATCCAGCCGAACCGGTCGCGGCGCAGCCGCTCCCGGGCCAGCGTTCCCATGGTGTGCACGGGGACGTCGTCGAACCAGACCTCGCCCTGCTCGGGCACGAGCTGCCCGGACAGGCAGTGCAGCAGCGTGGTCTTGCCGCTGCCGCGGGGGCCCGTGACGGCGAGGACCTCACCCCGGCGCACGCCGATCGAGACACCGATGAGGCCGGGCGATCCGCTGTGGGAGTAGTGCAGAGAGCGTGCCCAGAGCACGTCGTTGTCCGGTGGAGCAACCATGGCGTACACCTCCGTCCGGGGGAACGAAGCGGAGCCCGCTTGGTCACTGGCGCCGCAATGAGATGTAAAGAGATGAACGTCTTGGCTGGCTACAGCACACGGCCCGGACCCTCTCGTTCTCACTCGAACGGAGGATCCGGGCCGTGGGGACCGGCGGTGCCGGGGGCCGATCTAGAGCTTGGTCCACGCCTCGGTGAGCACCGAGCGCAGGATTCCCTCGATCTCGTCGAAGGTGCCCTGGTCGGCGATCAGCGGCGGGGCCAGCTGGATCACCGGGTCGCCACGGTCGTCGGCGCGGCAGTAGAGGCCGTTCTCGAAGAGCGCCTTGGAGAGGAAGCCGTAGAGCACGCGCTCCGTCTCCTCGTCCGTGAAGGACTCCTTGGTGTTCTTGTCCTTGACGAGTTCGATGCCGTAGAAGAAGCCGTTGCCGCGGACGTCACCGACGATCGGCAGGTCGTGCAGCTTCTTCAGCGTCGAGAAGAAGGCGTCCTCGTTGTCCAGCACGTGCTGGTTGAGGCCTTCCTTGTCGAAGATGTCGAGGTTGGCGAGGGCCACGGCGGAGGAGACCGGGTGGCCACCGAAGGTGTAGCCGTGCAGGAAGGTGTTGTCGCCCTTGTAGAACGGCTCGGCGAGCTTGTCCGAGATGATGCAGGCACCGATCGGGGAGTAGCCCGAGGTCATGCCCTTGGCGCAGGTGATCATGTCCGGCACGTAGCCGAACTTGTCACAGGCGAACATCGTGCCCAGGCGGCCGAAGGCGCAGATCGTCTCGTCGGAGACGAGCAGTACGTCGTACTGGTCGCAGATCTCGCGGACGCGCTGGAAGTAGCCGGGCGGCGGCGGGAAGCAGCCACCGGCGTTCTGCACCGGCTCCAGGAAGACGGCGGCGACGGTGTCCGCGCCCTCGAAGAGGATCTCCTGCTCGATCTGGTCGGCGCACCAGCGGCCGAAGGCCTCCGGGTCGTCGCCGTAGATCGGGGCGCGGTAGATGTTGGTGTTCGGCACCTTGTGCGCGCCGGGTACCAGCGGCTCGAAGGGGGCCTTGAGCGCCGGCAGGCCGGTGATGGACAGGGCGCCCTGCGGGGTGCCGTGGTAGGCCACCGCACGCGAGATGACCTTGTACTTGGTGTGCTTGCCCTGCAGCTTGAAGTACTGCTTGGCGAGCTTCCACGCGGTCTCGACGGCCTCGCCGCCACCCGTGGTGAAGAAGACCTTGTTCAGGTCGCCGGGCGCGTAGTGGGCGAGGCGCTCGGCCAGCTCGACGGCCTTGGGGTGCGCGTACGACCAGATGGGGAAGAACGCGAGTTCCTGCGCCTGCTTGTAGGCGACCTCGGCCAGTTCCTTGCGGCCGTGACCGGCGTTGACCACGAACAGTCCGGCGAGACCGTCCAGGTAGCGCTTGCCCTTGTCGTCCCAGATGTAGGTGCCCTCGCCCCGGACGATGGTGGGGACGGGCGCGTTCTCGTAGGACGACATGCGGGTGAAGTGCATCCACAGGTGGTCGTACGCGGTCTTGGAGAGGTCCTGGCTCACGGTTATCGGGTTCCCCACATGTAGGTCTGCTTCTTCAGCTTCAGGTAAACGAAGCTTTCGGTTGATCGCACGCCGGGGAGCGCGCGGATCTTCTTGTTGATCGTGTCGAGCAGGTGGTCGTCGTCCTCGCAGACGATCTCCACCATCAGGTCGAAGGAGCCCGCGGTCATCACCACGTACTCGCACTCGGCCATCGCGGTCAGCGCGTCGGCCACCGGGTCGAGGTCTCCCTCGACGTTGATGCCGACCATCGCCTGACGCCGCAGGCCCACGGTGAGCGGGTCGGTGACGGCCACGATCTGCATGACGCCCTGGTCGAGCAGCTTCTGCACGCGCTGGCGCACGGCGGCTTCGGAGAGGCCCACGGCCTTGCCGATCGCCGCGTAGGGACGGCGGCCGTCCTCTTGCAGTTGCTCGATGATCGCCAGGGACACAGCATCGACCGAAGGGGACGGTTGTCTGTTCCTGGAATCTGCGCTTCGACTGACCACGACCTCACTGTGCACGAGGAGTCGTCTGTTCCGCAAGCGGTAAACGATGTAATTCGTTGTTCAGGGTCTCGGATTACGCGGATTTCGTAGTTCGTGGCGTCCGGCTCTGTCGAAAGCGTCTCCGCAGCGGCTAGGCTGGGGTTTTGTCTCAACCATTGGACATGTGATCAGGAGAGTGGCCGTAGTGACCAGCGAACTGCGTCGTCTGCGCAACTACATCGGCGGGGAGTTCAAGGACGCCGCCGACGGGCGGACCACCGAGGTGGTCAACCCCGCCACCGGCGAGGTGTACGCGAGCGCCCCGCTGTCCGGGCAGGAAGACGTCGACGCCGCCATGGCCGCCGCCGCCGCGGCTTTCCCGGGCTGGCGCGACACCACCCCCGCCGAGCGCCAGAAGGCCCTCCTGAAGATCGCGGACGCCTTCGAGGCGCGCGCCGAGGAGCTGGTGGCCACCGAGTCCGAGAACACCGGCAAGCCGCTGGGCCTCACGGCCAGCGAGGAGCTGCCGCCGATGGTGGACCAGATCCGCTTCTTCGCGGGCGCCGCCCGTCTGCTCGAAGGCCGCTCGGCCGGCGAGTACATGGAGGGCATGACCTCCATCGTGCGCCGCGAGCCGGTCGGCGTCTGCGCGCAGGTCGCGCCGTGGAACTACCCGATGATGATGGCCGTGTGGAAGTTCGCCCCGGCCATCGCGGCGGGCAACACCGTGGTCCTCAAGCCCTCGGACACCACCCCGGCCTCCACGATCCTGATGGCCGAGATCATCGACTCGATCCTGCCCAACGGCGTCTTCAACGTCGTGTGCGGCGACCGCGAGACCGGCAAGGCGATGGTCGAGCACAGCACCCCGGCGATGGCCTCCATCACCGGCTCGGTGCGCGCGGGCATGCAGGTCGCCGAGAGCGCCGCCAAGGACGTCAAGCGCGTCCACCTGGAGCTGGGCGGCAAGGCCCCGGTCGTCGTCTTCGAGGACGCCGACATCGCCAAGGCCGCCGAGGACATCGCGGTCGCGGGCTTCTTCAACGCGGGCCAGGACTGTACCGCCGCGACCCGCGTGCTCGTCCACGAGTCGATCCACGACGAGTTCGTCGCGGCGCTCGCCAAGAACGCGGCCGACACCAAGACCGGTCAGCCGGACGATGAGGACGTGCTCTACGGCCCGCTGAACAACCCGAACCAGCTGAAGCAGGTCGCGGGCTTCATCGAGCGCCTCCCCGCGCACGCCAAGGTGGAGGCGGGTGGCCACCGGGTCGGCGAGAAGGGCTACTTCTACGCCCCGACCGTGGTCTCCGGCCTGAAGCAGGACGACGAGATCATCCAGAACGAGGTCTTCGGGCCCGTCATCACCGTCCAGTCCTTCACGGACGAGTCGCAGGCCCTGGAGTACGCGAACGGCGTCGAGTTCGCCCTCGCCTCCTCCGTGTGGACGAAGAACCACGGCCGCGCGATGCGCATGTCCAAGAACCTCGACTTCGGCTGCGTGTGGATCAACACCCACATCCCGCTGGTCGCCGAGATGCCGCACGGCGGGTACAAGAAGTCCGGCTACGGCAAGGACCTCTCGGCCTACGGCTTCGAGGACTACACCCGGATCAAGCACGTGATGACCTCGCTCGACGGCTGACCGGTCGCCGACCCGTCGGCGCATCGTTCACCGTCGTTCGCTCAAGGGGCGGGCAGTAGACAACATGTCTATTGCCCGCCCCTTCGCGTTCGCCCAGTCTGTGCGCATGCCTGAACTCGCTCTCTCCCGCCGCGCGGCCCTGCGCGGCCTCGGCGCCGCGGGCCTGCTGGCCGGCCTCGTCGGTTGTGGCGTGCCCGCCGCGTATGTCCCGGAGGACCGACGGGAAGGCACGGACCGCTCCGGTGCCGACCGGAGCCTGGCCTTCGCGAACTGGCCGCTCTACATCGACACCGACGAGGAGGACGAGACCCGGCGCCCGACGCTGGACGCCTTCTCGAAGCGGACCGGGATCGAGGTGAAGTACACCGAGGAGATCAACGACAACGACGAGTTCTTCGGCAAGGTCAGCCCGGCCCTGATGAACCACCAGGAGACCGGCCGGGATCTCGTGGTGGTCAGCGACTGGATGGCGGCCCGGTTCGTCCGGCTCGGCTGGGCCCAGACCATGAACCGCGCGACCCAGCCGAACGTGGCGAAGTACCTGGACCCGCAGCTGCGTTCCCCGGCCTTCGACCAGGGGCGCCTGCACACGGTCCCCTGGCAGTCGGGGATCACCGGCATCGCCTACAACCGCAAGGCGCTGGGCCGGGAGATCAAGTCCACCAAGGAGCTGTGGCACCCGGACCTCGCGGGCAAGGTGACGCTCTTCTCCGGGCTCGACGAGTCCTTCTCCCTGCTGATGCAGGGCAATGGCGTCGACGTCACGCGGTGGACCGAGTCGGACTTCCACCGGGTCTGCGACCAGGTGGAGGAGATGGTCCGCAAGAAGCACATCCGCCGCTTCACGGGGAACGACTACACCTCGGACCTCAGCAAGGGCGACGTGCTCGCCTGCCAGGCCTACTCCGGTGACGCCATCCAGCTCCAGGCGGACAACCCCGACATCCAGTTCGTGGTCCCGGAGGAGGGGGCCGAGCTGTGGGCCGAGAGCCTGCTCATCCCGAACCTGGCCCGCCACAAGGCCAGCGCCGAGGCCCTCGTCGACCACTACTACCAGCCCGAGATCGCCGCCGAGCTGGCCGCCTCCGTCAACTACGTCTGCCCGGTCCCCGCCGCCCGCGAGGTGCTGGCCGGATCCGATGACAAGGACACCGCCGAACTGGCCGCGAACCCGCTGATCTTCCCCGACGACGAGATGCGCAAGCGGCTCGTCGTGGCCCGGGACATCTCGGCGGCGGAGCGGCAGTCCTTCGCGAAGCGCTGGAACGCGATCGTCGGCCTCTGAGGCGAGGAGGGGCCGGGCCGGGGAACGGAACTGAACATGTTCAGAGATTTTGCTGAACGCGTTCAGAAATCGGCGTACTCTTCAGTCCATGATCGAACGAAGCGTTCTGCTGCGTCGGATCAGGGCCTGGCTGGCCCTGTTCATCGTGTGCCTGGTGCTCAGCGGCCTCACCGCCTTCCCGCTGGTCAGCGAGCTGCACTGGGCCAACTCCCTGATCTCCCACGCATGGCTGCGGCGCGTCGGTGAGGGGCTGGAGCGGGCCGACGCGGACTACCCCTTCCTCCTCTACGGAACCGACTGGCTCGCCTTCGCCCACTTGGTGATCGCGGTGTTCTTCTACGGGGTCCACCGGGACCCGGTCCGCAACATCTGGATCGTCGAGGCGGGGATGATCGCCTGTGCCGGGATCATCCCGCTGGCCCTGATCTGCGGACCGATCCGCGGGATCCCGTTCGGGTGGAGCCTCATCGACATGGCGTTCGGCGTCTTCGGGGTGATCCCCCTGCTGGTGCTCCGCCGGATGATCAAGCGGTTGGAGGCGCTGGCCGACGGGCCGACGGTGTCGGCGGCGGCCGCCGTCACTTCTTGAAGGCCGCCATCACCAGCTTCTCGGCTATCGGGTTCATCTCCCGCGCCTTGGCGTCCGTGGAGTTGAGCGAGTAGACCAGCGTCCGGGACAGGTCGCGGGTGCCGCCGATCACCGTGTTGTAACCGGGGCGGGCACCCGTCTTGCCCCAGGCCACCACCCCGCCCGGCAGTACGAAGCGCTTCATGCCCGCCGTCTGATCCGCGTCCTCGCCGGCCGTGTTCTTCACCGCGGGGACGGTGAACATCTCCTCCAACTGCGCCTTCGGCACGATCCGCCCGCTGAACAGGGCCACGGTGAACCGTTCCAGGTCGGCCGTGGTCGAGATCAGGTCGCCGGCGGCGAACTCGGAGGAGGCGTTCCAGTCGCTCACATCGACCAGCGTGCTGGTCCCGCCCGGCTGGGCCACCGCCTGGTAACCGTGGTTGTGCGGACCCTGGATCCGGACCCGCACCGGTCCGGGGGAGAAGGTGTCGCGCAGCCCCAGCGGCTTGGTGATCCGGGTCTCGACCGCCTTCGCGTACGAGGTGCCCGTCAGCTTCTCGATCAGGACGCCCAGGATCGTGTAGTCGATGTTGAGGTACTCCTGCTTGGTCCCCGGGTCGAAGCCGGGCCCCTTGGCCACCGCGTTGGCGATCATGGCGTGCGGGTCGCTGATGTCGAACCGGTGGAGGTACACGTCCTCGAACGCGTCGCCGGGACCGTCGGCCGCCTGGATGCCGCTCGTGTAGTTGAGCAGCTGGCGCACGGTCACGGGCTTGAAGGCGGACGGCAGCAGGCCCGGCAAGCAGTGCTGGACGGTCTCGTCCAGGCCCACCTTGCCCTCGGCCACCAGCTGGAGCACCACCGCCGCGGTGAAGGTCTTCGTCACCGACCCCACCCGGAAGCGGCCCTCGGCGATCGCCGCGCGGCCGGTGCGCACGTCCGCGACGCCCGAACTGCCCTGCCAGCTCCCGCTGGTGCCGCCCACGCGCACCAGGGCCGCGGTCGCGTCCTTGTTGTCGGCGCCGAGCCCCGCGATCGCCTGCGCCAGCGCCGCCGCGTTCGGCGGGGTCGGGACCGTGGGCGCGCCCGAGGTGATTGTCGAAGCGGGGGCCGGGGCCGGGGCCGCGTGGGCGGCGACCGGGCCCGAGGCGATCCCCAGGACCAGCGTGGCGGCGATCAGCGTGCGGGTACGAGCGTTCATGGTGTCCCCCTGTGAAGTGACTGCGGTCTCCGGCGGCCACCTCGGCCCCCGATGACTCAATGGTGCTGCTCACAGGGGTAGTCGCGGATCACCAACGAGAGGGGTCTTCAGCGGTGTGACAACTAGCCGGTGCGGGGGAGTCGACACGCCCACCCCTCACTCTCCAGAGGGAGAACCTCCAGAGGGAGCGGCGCCGGTGGGACTGATCAGCCCCGTCTCGTACGCGCAGATCACCGCCTGGATCCGGTCCCGCAGCCCGAGCTTCGCCAGCACGTTCCCCACGTGCGACTTGACCGTGTGCTCGCTCACCACCAGCGCGCTCGCGATCTCCGCGTTCGACAGCCCCCGCCCGAGGTGCAGCAGGGTCTCCCGCTCCCGGGCCGTCAGACCCGCCAACCGGCGCGCGGCCTCGGCGGCCGCGGTCGACTCCGCCGCCGACCCGAGCCGGTCCCGCGCCGTCGCCGCCGTGTACTCCTCGATCAGCCGCCGCGCCACCGAGGGCGCCAGCAGGGAATCGCCCGCCGCCACCACCCGTACCGCGTGCACCAGATCGTCCCGCCGCACGTCCTTGAGCAGGAAACCGCTGGCCCCCGCGTGCAGCGCCTCGTACACGTACTCGTCCGCGTCGAAGGTCGTCAGCATCACCGTCCGGCAGGCGCCGCGCCCCGTGATCGCCCGGCACGCCTCGATCCCGTCCATGACCGGCATCCGCACGTCCAACAGCGCCACGTCCGGGGCCAGCTCCCGCACCGCGGCCACCGCCGCCGCGCCGTCACCCACCTCCGCGACGACCTCGATGTCCTCCTGGGCGTCCAGGATCATCGCGAAGCCGGCGCGCACCAGCTCCTGGTCGTCCGCGACCACCACACGGATCGTCAATTCCCCACCTCCAGCGGCGAGGCTACAAGGCTGACCCGCACCTCGAAGCCCCGGCCGGTGGGACCCGGACCGCACCGGGCCGTGCCGCCGTGGGCGGCGGCCCGTTCCCGGATCCCGATCAGCCCGTGCCCGCCGCCCGCCCCCGCGCCCCGCCCGTCGCGGGCCGGGCCGCGCCCGTCGTCGACCACCGTCACCCCGAGCACCCGCGGCCCGTACTCCAGCGTGACCGTCACCCGCGCGGCCCCGGCGTGCTTCACCACGTTCGTCAGCGCCTCCTGCACCACCCGGTGCACGGTCGCCTCCAGCGCGGCGGGCAGCGCGCGGACCGTGCCGGTCCGCTCGTACGACACCGCCAACCCGCTGGCCCGGACCCGGTCCAGCACCTCCGACAGCTCCGCGATCCCCGGCTGCGGGCGCCGCGGCGAGGCGGAGGACGCGCCGTCGGTGCGCAGCACGCCCAGCATCGTGCGCAGCTGGGCCATCGCGTCCCGACCGGTCTCCGCGATGGCGTCGAAGGCCGCCTCGGCCCGCTCAGGGGCCCGCCGCACGGCCACCGGACCCGCCTCCGCCTGCACGATCATGATGCTGACGGCGTGCGAGAGCACGTCGTGCATCTCCCGGGCGATCCGGGCCCGTTCCCGGGCGGCCGCCTGCTCCGCCTCGATCCGGTTCGCCCGTTCCAGCTGGGCCGCGCGGTCCTCGACCGCGGCCGTGTAGGCCAGCCGGGTGTGCTGGAGGCGCCCCAGCGCGTAGGCCGCGCCCGAGACGAAGAGGGTGAAGAGCAGTTCGCGCGCGGACCCGGTGTTCCACCCCACGGACAGGGCGACCGTCACGACCGCGAGCGCGCCCACGGCCAGTCGGACCCGGGGCGGGCACAGCAGCGCGACCGTGTAGAAGGCGATCAGCCCGGCGTACGGGATCGGCTGCCCGGGCCCGTCGACCGCCAGGTTGTACACGCCGCCGACCGCCAGGATCGCGACCAGCACGCCCACCGGCGAGCGCCGCCGCCAGACCAGCGGCAGCACGCCGAGCGTGGTCACCGCGTACGACACCCAGGTCGCGGGCGGCAGACCGGCCGCGCGCGGGACCACGAACGGCATCGTCACGGCCAGTTGCACCAGCAGCGTCAGCCCGAGGTCCTGGGCGCGCGGATCGGCCCGCCGGACGGCTCCGGCGAGATCCCCCCACACGGCTGTCACCGCTCGGACTCGGCCCGTACGGCCGCGAGCACGTCCACCCGGTTCGTGGTGACCGAGTCCACCCCGGCCGCCAGCACCTTGCGCATCGACCGCTTGGTGTCCGGCGTCCACACCGACACCCGCAGCCCGTCCCCGTGCAGGGCGTCCACCAGCTCCCGCCGCACCAGCCCGAAGCGGTAGTTGAGCCAGGCGGGTGCCACCGCGTCGATCAGCACCCGGCGCGGCGGGCTCAGCGTGGTCCAGGTCAGCGCGATCTCGGCGCCCGGATCGGCGGCGCGGACGGCCAGCATCGTGTTCGCGCCCGCGCAGTAGTACGCGCGCTCGCGCGCCCCGCACTCGCGCACCTGGCCCACCACCGTCCTGACCGCCTCCGGGCTCGCGCCCGGCAGGTCGATCATCACGCGTCCCGCGCCGGTGGCCATCAGGGCCTCGCGCAGGGTCGGCACCCCGCCCCCGGTCAGCTCCCGCAACTGCGGGGCCGTCACGGCGTCGAGCCGCACGTCGTGGCCCCACAGCCGCTGGAGGGTCTCGTCGTGGAGCAGCACCGGGACGCCGTCCCGGGTGAGGCGTACGTCGATCTCGACGGCGTCCGCTCCGCGATCGAACGCGGAGCGCAGCGAGGGCAGGGTGTTCTCACGGACGCGGTAGGGATCACCGCGGTGGCCTACGGCGGTCACAGTCAGAGTGCGCATGATCCCCATTCTCCGCAGTGTCAGGGAGCCAGCCACGCCTCGGTGTACGTGTCGATCTCCGCCGTCAGCCTCGCCTTGCCGGCCGGGTCCAGGAAGGAGGCCTCGACGGCGTTCTTGGCGAGCTGCGCGAGCCCCCGCTCGTCCAGCTCCAGCAGGCGCGCGGCCACCGCGTACTCGTTGTTGAGGTCGGAGCCGAACATCGGCGGGTCGTCGCTGTTGATGGTGACGAGCACGCCCGCCGCGACCATCTCCTTGACGGGGTGCGCGTCGAGGTCCGTCACCGCGCGCGTGGCGATGTTGGAGGTCGGGCAGACCTCCAGCGCGATGCGGTGCTCGGCGAGGTAGGCGAGCAGCTCCGGGTCCTGCGTGGAGCTGGTGCCGTGGCCGATGCGCTCGGCGCCCAGGTCGCGGATCGCGTCCCAGACGGTCTGCGGACCCGTGGTCTCGCCGGCGTGCGGCACGCTGTGCAGACCGGCCGCGCGGGCCCGGTCGAAGTACGGCTTGAACTGCGGGCGCGGGACCCCGATCTCGGGACCGCCGAGGCCGAAGGAGACCAGGCCCTCGGGGCGCAGGTCCACCGCGAGCCGGGCGGTCTCGGCGGCGGCCTCCAGACCGGCCTCGCCGGGAATGTCGAAGCACCAGCGCAGGATGACGCCGAGCTCGCTCTCGGCGGCCCTGCGGGCGTCCTCGATGGCCTCCATGAAGGCCTTCTCCTCGATGCCGCGGCTGGTCGAGGAGTAGGGGGTGATGGTGAGTTCGGCGTACCGGATGTTCTGCCGGGCCATGTCACGGGCGACTTCGTACGTCAGCAGGCGGACGTCGTCCGGGGTGCGGATCAGGTCGACGACCGACAGGTACACGTCGATGAAGTGCGCGAAGTCGGTGAAGGTGAAGTAGTCGGCGAGCGCCTCGGGGTCGGTCGGGACCGCGGAGTCGGGGTGCCGGGCGGCCAGGTCGGCCACGATGCGCGGCGAGGCCGAACCGACGTGGTGGACGTGGAGTTCGGCTTTGGGCAGCCCCGCGATGAAGGGGTGCAGATCGGGCATGAGGAGTCTCCGTCGGGACGCGCGTGCGGGCAGGTCTGGGGTTCATCGTAGGCAGCCCGGGGCATGTCGGTGGCAGCCCGTAGCATGGCTGTACGAGAGGGGGGCGTCGCATGACCGAACACAGCCCCGAGCCCATCGACCCGTGGGCGCCGCCGGAGCGGCCCGCGGTGGACCTGGGCAAGCAGCAGGGCGCGCCGGGGGGCGCTCCCACGCCGGGCGCGCCGGATCCCTCGCGCGTGCACGACCAGCCGACGGTCGTCGGCATGCCGGGGGGCGAGAGCACGGGCGGGCCCTTCGGGCAGCCGGCGCCCGGATTCACCCCGATACCGGGGGCGGGCCACATACCGGGCCCGCCGCCGTCGGCCGCCTACGGATACCCGGCCCAGCCCACTCCGCCCGGGGCCGGTGGCTACGGGTACCCGACCCAGCCGGACCAGGGCGGCCCTCCGGGGTACACCGCCTACCAGGGCTATCAGGGGTACCAGGGATATCCCGGCTACCCGGGTTACCCGGGCGGTTACACGGTCCCGCGCAACGGATTCGGCATCACCGCCCTGGTGCTCGGCATCCTGTCCGTGGTCGCCTGCATCACCAGTGTGTTCGCCGTGGTCATGGGCGTCATCGCGGTGGTCTTCGGGGTCCTCGGCCGGCAACGGGCCACGCGGGGCGAGGCCAACAATGGGGGCATGGCGCTGGCCGGCATGATCCTCGGCATCGTCGGGATCGTGCTGGGCGGGCTCATGCTCGCGGCGGTCGTGACCGACTTCATGGACGACAACGCGCGCGACCCCTACGGCACGCGGCACGACTACCCGGCCACGGTCTCCGAGACACCCTTCGGCACCTGAGCCGCGCGGGGCGGTCCCGCCCCGGAATCCGCCCCACCGGCGCCTCGAACGCCGGCGGGGCCGGAAAGGGCGCCCCCGGAGGGTGGCACTAGGCCTCCCAGGGCCACCGGGCGTCGCGCCCGGCCTCCAGCAGGGTCACCATGCGGAACGCCGCATCGGTGAGGCCGCCGAAGACGTGCCGGTTGCCGCTGCCCGAGGGGCCGTGGCCCACCTGGTAGCCCGCCAGGTTCCAGGTGTAGACCGGAACCTCCGCCGGCACCTGCTCGGTCGGGCCCCCGGCGCGGTGGCGGGCGGCCTGCTCGTCGGTGACGATCAGCACCCGGTCGTGCCCGGCGTAGTGCCGTCGCACCGCCTCGGTGGTGTTGGTCCCGCCGAGGTCGCCGAACCGCTCCAGCACCCTCAGGACCGACTCGCCCGCCGCGTACGGCACCGGCGCGCTGCTCGTGCCGAACTCGACCAGGTCCGCGTCGGCCGCCCGGAGCGCCAACGCCGTCCCGAACACCGCCGCCGCGTCCGCCCGGTTGAGCTGCGAGCGGTCCGACAGCGGGGACCACATCGACCCCGAACGGTCGACCAGGACCAGCGTCCGGCCGGGCAGCGCCGGAACGGCGGCCAGCGAGTGCCCCAGGGCCCGCTCCAGCGGATGGGCCCAGCGCAGCGAGGGCGCGTGCCGGTAGGCGGCCAGGAAGCGGAAGGGGAACTGCCGGGAGCGGGCGACCGCCTCCGGGTCGCTGATCCGCTCCGCGACGCCGGCCGCCACCTCGTCGCCGACCCCCGCCCCGTCGAAGTTGCGCAGGTTGCGCAGCAGCGCCATCGTCCCCATCGAGGGGATGACCGCCTCCCAGACGGCCGCGTCCAGCGGTCCTTGCAGCCAGCCGGCCAGCGCCTCCCAGGTCATCCCCGCCGCGGCCAGCCGCTCGGCGCCGCCGGGTCCGGTGACCACGGCCCGCCGCTCGGCGACCGGCAGCTCCATGAGCGCCTGGTGGGCGGCCAGGGTACGGGCCCCCTCGGGCAGGACCGCGGACTCCGGGTGGTGGCGCCGGTCGAGTGCGTACCGGAACAGCTCGCCCTGCCAGGGCTTGGCGGGATCGGGCACGGCGTGCACGAGGTTGAGGACGTCGCCGAAGCGGAAGCCCTTCGTGGCGGTGTCGTACTTCAGCAGGGAGGAGGCGGAGTAGAGCCGGCGCACGGCGTCGGCGACGCCCCGCTTGACGGGCTTGGGCACATTGCGGCCGTGCACGGCCGTCCAGTACGCGAGCAGCTCGCCGGGCTCGTCGGCCCGCCGCAGCACCGAGTCGATGACCTGCCGGTTCGAGGGCCCCTCCGCGACGGCGGACGGAGCCCCCGGTGCGTCGAGCCGGGCCCTGACGTACTCGGCCGCGCCGACGAGGGCCGCGGTGCGCATGTTCCCCTCGCCGCGCAGCCAGCCGAGCAGCCCGGCGGTCCAGCACGGGTCCTCGACCGCCAGCTCGCGCACCAGCGCGGCGTAGCGGTCGTCGCGCCGCCCGGCGTCCTCGTGGAAGGTCCGCTGGGTCACGAAGTTGGAGACGGCCAGCAGGAAGAGTTCGGAGCGCGCGTCACGCGGACGGCCCACCGCGCCCAGAGCGGTCGCGGCGACCTGCTCGGTGGACCGTACGGGCGAGTGCGGGGCGCCCGACGCGGCGGGCGCGGGCGCGGGCGTGCGGCGGTTGAAACGAGACATGTGAATCCCCCCGAATTCATGGCGATGAGTGAACGACCGGGGGAGGCGCGCGTGGGGGATGCCCGAGATCAAGTCGGTGACGGTGTAGTCGCTTGCTCTACCGGACTGAGCTACCGGCCGGAGCCGGACGGGATTCGAACCCGCGGCACGTCGATCCAGAAGGAACCGTCGCCTGCGCACCGGGCATCCTCCACGCGCGCCTCCCGAGATCATATGGGCGGCGGCGTGCTGTCGTGGAAGAAGGAGCCGCAGCCCGCGCACCGGGAGGTGCGAAGCGTGTGCGTCCAGAGATCACGGCGGCGGAACCGCATGGTGCTCTATCCAACTGAGCTACACCGGCCCGGAGCCGGTGACGGGACTCGAACCCGCGACCGCCCCATTAAGAGTGGAAGTAGGTCCTGCCTGCGCACCTGGACACGCCCCCACAGTAGGAGGAGCCCCGCCCCGGCCGCCACGCCTTTTATCCGGGCGGCTCAGCCCCGCGCGGCCAGCTGCTCCCGGGCCGCCATCAGCGCGAAGCCCAGCAGGTTCAGCCCGCGCCAGCGCGCCGGATCCAGCGCCGCCGGGTCGTCCGCCGCCAGCCCGATCCCCCAGATCCGGTCCAGCGGGGAGGCTTCCACCAGGACCCGCTTCCCGGTGCCCAGCAGGTAGCCGCGCAGCTGCGGCGTGGAGGCGAACTTGGCCGCGCTGCCCGCCACCACGATCCCGAACCGCTCGCGCTCCCAGGTGTCCGCGTCGAAGCCGCGCACGAGCCGCCCCGCCTTCTTCGCCGCGGCGGGGCTGGTGGCGGTCAGCGCTGCGCGCTCCGCGTCCGCGTCCTCGAACAGGCGTGCCTTCTCGGCCATCATCCAGTGCTCGGCGGTGGCGTAGCGGACCTCACCCACAGTGAAGGGCGCGGGCCACCACTGGCTCAGGCAGCTCGGCCCGAGCGTCCCGTCGTGCCGGGGCGCGTGTCCCCAGAACGGCAGATACTTGACTCGTTCACCCCGGTTGACCTGCTCGATCAGTTCGTCGATCCGTTCCATGCACGCGAGTCTGGCAGCCGCCACTGACACTTCGTAAAGGATTTGAGGTCCGCCTCGACACATGGTCGACCGATTCCGTCGCGTAATCAAAAGGCAACAACGGAATCACTTGGCGGAGGGGAACCCCTCTGCCAGGATCGGCAGTCAATTCGAGCTGTAGCTACGGAGAGCGCGATGGGCAACCGCTTCCAGGTCAAAGACCGATTCGCAGACGGCGCGCAATACATCGACGGCCGGCTGAGAGCCGGTACCTCGGGCGCGTCACACACCGTCGTCGACCCGGCCACCGGCCAAGAGGTCCTCACTTACGAACTGGCGAGCACGACCGACGTCGACGAGGCCGTGGCCGCCGCCAAGCGGGCCTTCCCCGGCTGGTCCGGGGCCACCCCGGGCGAGCGCTCCGACGCCCTGCACCGGCTGGCCGGCGTACTGGCCGAAGAGGCCGAGGACTTCGCCCGGGCCGAGTCCCTGCAGTGCGGCAAGCCGATCAAGCTGTCCACGGAGTTCGACGTACCGGGGACCATCGACAACACCGCCTTCTTCGCGGGCGCCGCCCGCCACCTCCAGGGCCAGGCCGCCGCCGAGTACTCGGGCGACCACACCTCCTCCGTGCGCCGCGAGGCGATCGGCGTGGTCGGCTCCATCGCGCCCTGGAACTATCCGCTCCAGATGGCCGCCTGGAAGATCCTCCCGGCGATCGCCGCGGGCAACACGATCGTCCTGAAGCCGGCCGAGCTGACCCCCCTCACCTCGCTGATGTTCGCCCAGGCGGCCCAGCGGGCCGGGATCCCCGACGGGGTGATCAACATCGTCACCGGCGCGGGCCGGACCGCGGGCGAGCACCTGGTGGGCCACCCCGACGTGGTCATGACCTCCTTCACCGGCTCCACCGGGGTCGGCAAGCGGGTCGCCGAGATCGCCACCGCCACCGTCAAGCGGCTCCACCTGGAGCTCGGCGGCAAGGCCCCCTTCCTGGTCTTCGACGACGCCGACCTGGAGGCCGCGGCCCACGGCGCGGTGGCCGCCTCCCTGATCAACACCGGCCAGGACTGCACCGCGGCCACCCGCGCCTACGTCCAGCGCCCGCTGCACGACGCCTTCGTCGCCCGGGTGGCCGAACTGATGGAGACCGTCCGCCTGGGCGACCCCTTCGCCCCCACGACCGACCTGGGCCCGCTGGTCTCGCACGCGCAGCGCGACCGGGTCGCCGGTTTCGTCGAGCGAGCCCGCGGCTACGCCACCGTCGTCACCGGCGGCGCGATCCCGGGCGGGGACCTCGCGGAGGGCGCCTACTACCGGCCCACGCTGATCTCCGGCGCGGCCCAGGACAGCGAGGTCGTGCAGTCGGAGATCTTCGGCCCGGTGCTCGTCGTCCTGCCCTTCGACGACGACGACGAGGGCATCGCCCTGGCCAACGACACCCCCTACGGCCTCGCGGCCTCCGCCTGGAGCCGCGACGTCTACCGCACCGGTCGGGCCACCCGGGAGCTGAAGGCCGGCTGCGTCTGGGTCAACGACCACATTCCGATCATCAGCGAAATGCCCCACGGAGGCTACAAGGCGAGTGGCTTCGGAAAGGACATGAGCGCTTACTCCTTCGAGGAGTACACGCAGGTCAAGCACGTCATGTACGACATCACGGCGGTCGCCGAGAAGGACTGGCACCGCACGATCTTCGGGGACAGATAACCCACGCTGCCTGACCAGCGGCCCACACCTCCCGAAAGGGCACAGCTCATGGAGCAGTTCGAGCCCGACCGCCTCTCGGCGGCGCAGCTCGCCGCGATGCGGCGCAGTCTCACCAGCGGTCGCGGCGCCCTGACCCGCCGCTCGCTGCTGCGCGCCTCCGGAGTCGGAGCGCTCACCCTCGGCGGTCTCTCGACGCTGAGCGCCTGCGGCATCCCGCCCGCCAAGCGGGCCGGTACCGGCGAGCAGGCGGCCTCGGACGACCGCTCGGACCGGGAGAAGGAGATCAACTTCTCCAACTGGACCGAGTACATGGACACCAGCGACGACGAGAAGACCCGCCCCACGCTGGACGCCTTCACCAAGCGCACCGGCATCAAGGTCAAGTACACCGAGGACATCAACGACAACGTCGAGTTCTTCGGCAAGATCCGCCCCCAGCTCGCGGCCGGCCAGGACACCGGCCGCGACCTGATCGTCGTCACCGACTGGCTCGCCGCCCGCATCATCCGGCTCGGCTGGGCGCAGAAGCTCGACCCCGCGCTGCTCCCGCACGCCTTCGCGAACCTGTCACCGCAGTTCCGCAGCCCCGACTGGGACCCCGGCCGCTCCTACAGCTACCCCTGGACCGGAATCTCGACCGTCATCGCCTACAACTCCAAGGCCACCGACGGCAAGAAGGTCGACTCCGTCACCCAGCTCCTGGACGACCCCACGCTCAAGGGCCGGGTGGGCTTCCTCACCGAGATGCGCGACAGCGTCGGCATGACCCTCCTCGACCAGGGCAAGGACCCGGCGAGCTTCACCACCGCGGACTTCGACGGCGCCATCGGCCGGCTCCAGAAGGGCGTGGACAGCAAGCAGATCCGCCGCTTCACCGGCAACGACTACACCGCGGACCTCGACAAGGGCGACATCGCCGCCTGCCTCGCCTGGGCGGGCGACGTCATCCAGCTCCAGGCCGGCAACCCCGACATCAAGTACGCGATCCCCGCGGCCGGTTACATCACCTCCAGCGACAACATGCTGGTCCCGGCCCACGCCCGGCACAAGGCGAACGCCGAGAAGCTCATGGACTACTACTACGAGCTGCCCGTCGCCGCCCAGCTGGCCGCGTACATCAGTTACGTCTGCCCGGTCGAGGGCGTCAAGGAAGACCTCGCCAAGATCGACCCCGCGCTCGCGGACAACACGCTGATCGTCCCGGACAAGGCGATGACCGCCAAGTCCCACGCCTTCCGTTCCCTCACCGGTGAGGAAGAGACGGCGTACGAGGAGAAGTTCACCAAGCTCATCGGCGCCTAGGGCCCGTCACCCCCTGGCAGCCCCGTCTCCGGCCCCTTGACCGCATCCAACTCCGGGATCCCTCCATGACTGACAAGACCGAGGGCGGCGACGTCCGCCTCACCGGGATCAGCAAGCACTACGGCTCCTTCACCGCCGTGCACCCGCTCGATCTCACCATCCCCCAGGGCTCCTTCTTCGCCCTGCTCGGCGCCTCCGGCTGCGGGAAGACCACCACCCTGCGCATGATCGCCGGCCTGGAGGAGCCCTCGACCGGCACGGTCCACCTCGGCGACACCGCCGTCACGCACCTGCCGCCCTACAAGCGCCCGGTCAACACCGTCTTCCAGAGCTACGCGCTCTTCCCCCACCTCGACGTCAGCGAGAACATCGCCTTCGGCCTGCGTCGGCGCGGCATCAAGTCCGTCAAGAAGCAGGTCGACGACATGCTGGAACTGGTCCAGCTCGGCCAGTTCGCCCAGCGCAAGCCGCACCAGCTCTCCGGCGGCCAGCAGCAGCGCGTCGCCGTCGCCCGCGCCCTGATCAACCACCCCCAGGTGCTGCTCCTCGACGAGCCGCTCGGCGCCCTCGACCTCAAGCTGCGCCGCCAGATGCAGCTGGAGCTCAAGCGCATCCAGACCGAGGTGGGCATCACCTTCGTGCACGTCACGCACGACCAGGAAGAGGCCATGACCATGGCCGACACCGTCGCCGTGATGAACGGCGGCCGGGTCGAGCAGCTCGGCGCGCCCGCCGAGCTGTACGAGAACCCGCGCACCACCTTCGTCGCCAACTTCCTCGGCACCTCCAACCTCATCGAGGCCGAGGTCCTGGCGGCCGGAGCCGACGACATCACCGTCAGCTCGGCCGGCACGAAGCTCAGGCTGCCCGCGGCGCGATGTTCGACCACGCCCCGCACCGGCGGAAAGCTGCTGGTCGGAGTGCGTCCCGAGAAGATCTCCCTGGCCCACGCGGACGAGGAGCACACGATCGCGGACGGCCGCAACAAGGTGCCGGGCCGGATCGTCGACTCCTCCTTCATCGGGGTCTCCACCCAGTTCGTCATCGACAGCCCGGTCTGCCCCGAGCTGGAGGTCTACGCCCAGAACATCGAGCGGGACGCGCGCCTGACCCCCGGCGCCGAGGTGATCCTGCACTGGAACCCCGACCACACCTTCGGCCTCGACGCCGACCAGTCCATTTCTGCTGGGACGACTGGCGACGCGGGCGCGCTCACGGTGGAGGAGGGGGTATGACCGCCACCCAGGCCCCGCCCCGGGCGGCCGCCGAGCCGCCGGTCCACAAGCCCTCGGTGCGCAAGCGGCTCGTCCCGTACTGGCTGCTGCTCCCCGGCATCCTGTGGCTGCTCGTCTTCTTCGTCCTCCCGATGGTCTACCAGGCCTCCACCTCGGTGCAGACCGGGTCGCTGGAGGAGGGCTTCAAGGTCACCTGGCACTTCCAGACCTACTGGGACGCCTTCACCGAGTACTACCCGCAGTTCCTGCGCTCGCTGCTCTACGCCGGTACCGCGACCGCGCTGTGCCTGCTGCTCGGCTACCCGCTGGCCTACCTGATCGCCTTCCGGGCGGGCCGCTGGCGCAACCTGCTGCTCATCCTGGTCATCGCGCCGTTCTTCACCAGCTTCCTGATCCGCACCCTGGCCTGGAAGACGATCCTGGCCGACGGCGGGCCGGTGGTCGGCGTCCTGAACAAGATCGGCTTCCTCGACGTCACCAGCTGGCTCGGGATGACCGAGGGCGACCGGGTGCTCGCCACCCCGCTCGCCGTGGTCTGCGGACTGACGTACAACTTCCTCCCCTTCATGATCCTGCCGCTCTACTCCTCGCTGGAGCGGATCGACACCCGCCTGCACGAGGCGGCCGGGGACCTGTACGCCCGCCCCTTCACCACCTTCCGCAAGGTCACCTTCCCGCTGTCGATGCCGGGCGTGGTCTCCGGGACCCTGCTCACCTTCATCCCGGCGAGCGGCGACTACGTCAACGCGGAACTGCTCGGCTCCACCGACACCCGCATGATCGGCAACGTCATCCAGTCGCAGTACCTGCGGATCCTGGACTACCCGACCGCGGCCGCGCTGTCCTTCATCCTCATGGCCATCGTCCTGGTCATGGTCACCGTCTACATCCGCCGAGCGGGAACGGAGGACCTGGTCTGATGCGCACCCTCTTCACCCGGCTCCGGCGCGACCTCGTCGTCATCGCGGGCCTCGGCACGCTCGCCTACATGATCCTGCCGAACATCGTCGTCACGGTCTTCTCCTTCAACAACCCCACCGGGCGCTTCAACTACGCCTGGCAGGAGTTCTCGCTCGACGCCTGGAAGGACCCCTGCGGGGTCGCCGACATGTGCGGCTCGCTCTCGCTCTCGCTCCAGATCGCGGTGTGGGCCACCCTCGGCGCGACCGTCCTGGGCACGGCGATCGCCTTCGCCCTGGTCCGCTACCGCTTCCGGGCGCGCGGCGCGGTCAACTCGCTGATCTTCCTGCCGATGGCCATGCCCGAGATCGTGATGGCCGCCTCGCTGCTCGCCCTCTTCCTCAACATGGGCATCCAGCTGGGCTTCTGGACGATCCTGATCGCCCACATCATGTTCTGCCTCAGCTTCGTCGTCGCCGCCGTCAAGGCCCGCGTCCTGTCGATGGACCCGCGGCTGGAGGAGGCCGCCCGCGACCTCTACGCGGGCCCCGTCCAGACCTTCCTGCGGGTCACCCTGCCGATCGCCGCTCCCGGCATCGCGGCGGGCGCGCTGCTCTCCTTCGCGCTCTCCTTCGACGACTTCATCATCACCAACTTCAACTCGGGCAACACCGTCACCTTCCCCATGTTCGTGTGGGGTTCGGCGCAGCGCGGTACGCCCGTGCAGATCAACGTCATCGGTACGGCGATGTTCGTCATCGCGGTACTGGTGGTCCTCGCCGGCATGACGATCGGCAACCGCCGCAAGAAGGCGCAACCCAAGTAAAGCGCCACACAAGTAACCGTATTCCGTAGGGAGTTGGAAGACATGGCCCCAGTCGCCATGCGCACCGCTGCACGATCACTTTCTGAAGCACTGCCGGTCTCGTACTGGCTGGACGACCCCGGCAAGCCCGCCCCCGAGCCCGCCCTGACCGGCGACGAGCGCTGCGACCTGCTCGTCATCGGCGGCGGCTACAGCGGACTGTGGACCGCGCTCATCGCCAAGGAGCGCGACCCCGGCCGGGACGTCGTCCTGATCGAAGGGCACGAGGCGGGCTGGGCCGCCTCGGGCCGCAACGGCGGCTTCTGCGCCGCCTCCCTCACCCACGGCTTCGCCAACGGCCTCGCCCGCTGGCCGGGCGAACTGGCCAAGCTGGAGGAACTCGGCGCGCGCAACCTCGACGAGATCGAGGCCGCGGTCGCCCGCTACGGCATCGACTGCGACTTCGAGCGCACCGGTGAGATCGACGTCGCCACCGAGCCCCACCAGGTCGAGGAGCTGCTCGAACTCCACCAGGAGGCGCAGCGCCTCGGTCTCGCCGACGGCTCCGAATGGCTGGACCGCGACGCCCTGCGCGCCGAGGTCGACTCGCCGACCTTCCTCGGCGGCCTCTGGGACCGCGAGGGCGTGGCCATGTTGAATCCGGCCAAGCTCGCCTGGGGCCTCAAGCGGGCCTGCCTGGAGCGCGGGGTGCGGATCTACGAGCACACGCGCGGCCTGGACCTGGCCGCCTCCGGCGCCGGGATGGCCGTACGCACCCCCTACGGCCGGGTCTTCGCGCGCCGGGTCGCGCTCGGCACCAACATCTTCCCCAGCCTGGTCAAGCGGATCCGCCCGTTCACCGTGCCGGTCTACGACTACGCGCTGATGACCGAGCCGCTGAGCGCCGACCAACTGGCCGCCATCGGCTGGAAGAAGCGGCAGGGACTCGGCGACAGCGCCAACCAGTTCCACTACTTCCGGATCACCCCCGACCACCGGATCCTGTGGGGCGGCTACGACGCCATCTACCCCTACGGCGGCCGGCTCGACGCGGAGCGCGACCACCGCCCCGAGACCTACCTCAAGCTCGCGGAGCAGTTCTTCACCTGCTTCCCCCAGCTGGAAGGGGTGCGATTCAGCCACGCCTGGGGCGGGGCCATCGACACCTGCTCGCGGTTCTCGGCCTTCTTCGGCACCGCGCACGCGGGCAAGGTGGCCTACGCCGCCGGTTTCACCGGACTCGGCGTGGGCGCCACCCGCTTCGGCGCGGACGTCATGCTGGACCTGCTGGACGGCGTACGGGGGGAGCGCACCGGGCTGGAGATGGTGCGCAGCAAGCCGTTGCCCTTCCCGCCCGAGCCCTTCGCCTGGACCGGGATCGCGCTGACGAAGTGGTCCCTGGCGCGCTCCGACGCGCGGGGCGGGCACCGCAACCTGTGGCTCAAGACGCTGGACCGCTTCGGCCTCGGCTTCGACAGCTGACGGCCGGCGGCCGCCGGGGTCGGCCCGCCGCGCATGCGCCCGTGCGGTGACCCGATGAGCACATGACCCGATGACCTGGTGAAGCGCCCGGCGCACCACCGTCATCGCCGTGTGACCCGCTTCACTACCACGGAGTAACGAAACCCGCGTCATCATCGCCCCCGACCCCGCTCTCTCCGGACGAGGACCTTCCTCGACACGGAGTGATCGGAGGCCGGGCGATGACAGTCCCGGGGACGAAGACCGCGGTGGAGTGGCTGGTGTCGGTGGCGCCGGACCCCGAGGCGTGCCGGTGGGAGTGGGAGCGCAACCCCCTCGGGGTGGCCCTGCTGCCCGCCGGTCGGCGCTGGGACGTGCTGATCCTGCCCGGGGAGCTCGGGCAGGCCACCCTCGACGTCCTGCACCTGCTCATCGAGAAGCCCGGCCCGGTGCTCGCCGATTTCGGCGACGCCCGGCTGGGCTTCTTCGTGCCCGCGGGGACCGCCTCGCGCTGGCTCGGTACGGGCGTGCGCGGCGCCGGGCGCGGCACCTGGATCGTGGTGCCCTACCCCGGTCGGGCCACCGGTGGAGTGCGCTGGCTCGTGGTGCCCGACGGCCACGGCACGCTCACCGATCCGGTGGTGCTGGAGCTGGCGATGCACGAGGCGGCGGCGCAGGTGGCCGGGGCCGCGGCCGCGAAGGAGGACCGGAACTCTTGACAAGGGCATTGGTCTGGACCATCTTGAGCGCCGCTACCCCCCTCCATCCCCCCATGCACCGGAGGCAGTTGTGCGCAGAAGACTGTCCGTACTTACGGCCACCGCCCTGGCGGTGGCCGGTCTGCTGACCGCGGGCCCGCCGGCCGCGGCCGCCGACGCCGATCTCGCCCGCAACGGCGGCTTCGAAGCGGGCCTCGACGGTTGGAGCTGTTCGGCGGGCAGCGGAACCGTCGTCAGCAGCCCCGTCCACGGCGGGAGTTCCGCCCTCAAGGCCACCCCGGCGGGCCAGGACTACGCCCAGTGCGCCCAGAGCGTCACCGTCAAGCCGGACTCGACCTACACGCTCGGCGCCTGGGTGCAGGGCGGCTACGCCTACCTCGGCGCGACCGGCACCGGCACCACCGACGTGTCCACCTGGACCCAGTCCCCGGGCGCGTGGAAGCAGTTGACCACCACGTTCCGCACCGGCCCGGCCACCACCTCGGTCACCGTCTGGACCCACGGCTGGTACGGCCAGGGCCCCGTCCTCACCGACGACCTCACCCTGGTCGGCCCCGATCCCGGCGGCACCGGCCCCGGCCAGCCCCAGCCCCCGGCCGCCCCCACCGGCCTGACCGCCTCCGGCGCCACCGCGAGCGCGCTGACCCTGTCCTGGTCGGCCGTCGCCGGAGCCACCGGCTACACCGTCTACCGGGAGGGCGCGGCTCCCCTCCAGGTCACCGGGACCTCCGCGACCGTCACGGGTCTGGCCGCGTCCACGGCGTACGCCTTCCAGGTGAGCGCGAAGAACGCGGCGGGGGAGTCCCCGCGGAGCGCGACCCTCTCGGCGAGCACCACCGGCGGCGGCAACCCCGGCAACCCGGGCCTGCCCGCGCACGCCCTGGTCGGCTACCTCCACGCGAGCTTCGCCAACGGGTCCGGCTACCTCAAGATGGCCGACGTACCCGCCTCCTGGGACGTCATCAACCTCGCCTTCGGCGAACCGACCTCGGTGACCTCCGGCGACATCCGCTTCCAGCTCTGCCCGGTCAGCGAGTGCCCGGGCGTGGAGAGCCCCGCGGAGTTCAAGGCGGCCATCAAGGCCAAGCAGGCGGCGGGCAAGAAGGTGCTGATCTCCATCGGCGGACAGAACGGCCAGGTCCAACTGGCCACCACCGCCGCCCGGGACACCTTCGTCTCCTCGGTCAGCAAGATCATCGACGAGTACGGGCTCAACGGCCTCGACATCGACTTCGAGGGCCACTCGCTCTCGCTGGCCACCGGCGACACCGACTTCCGCAGCCCCACCACACCGGTGATCGTCAACCTGATCGCGGCGGTGAAGACCCTCAAGGCCAAGTACGGTCCGGACTTCGTCCTGACCATGGCCCCCGAGACCTTCTTCGTCCAACTGGGCTACCAGTACTACGGATCCGGCCCCTGGGGCGGCCAGGACCCGCGCGCCGGGGCCTACCTGCCGGTGATCCACGCCCTGCGCGACGACCTCACCCTGCTCCACGTCCAGGACTACAACTCGGGCTCGATCATGGGCCTCGACAACCAGTACCACTCGATGGGCGGCGCGGACTTCCACATCGCCATGACCGACATGCTGCTCACGGGCTTCCCGGTCGCGGGCAACACCGCGCGCGTCTTCCCGCCGCTGCGCGCCGACCAGGTGGCCATCGGCCTCCCGGCCACCACCAACGCGGGCAACGGGTACACGGCGCCCGCCGAGGTGAACAAGGCGCTCGACTGCCTGACGAAGAAGACGAACTGCGGGAGCTACCAGACCCACGGCAGCTGGCCCGCGCTGCGCGGCCTGATGACCTGGTCCGTCAACTGGGACCGGTTCGGAGGTTGGGAGTTCTCGAAGAACTTCCACGCGTACTTCGGCTGACCGCGCCCACGCCCAACAGGAGCGGCAGGCACAGCAGCCAACTGGCCAGCACGTCCAGCGGCCAGTGGAACCCCCGCAGCACCAGGCCGACGGCCGTGGCCCCCGCGAGCAGCAGGGCCACGGCCATCGGCCACGGGCGGCGGGCGAAGGGGCCGACGAGCAGGGCGGCGCCGAGGTAGGCGACGGTCGAGGTGGCGGTGTGGCCGGAGGGGAAGTACCCGGCGGCCCACGGCTCCAGCGGCCCCGGCCGGGCGGTCCACTCCTTGAGCGGCACGATCAGCGCCGGGACCAGGGCCATGGCGAGCCCCGCGGCCAGCGCGGGCCGCCACCGCCGGGCGCGGCGGCCGGCGTACACCATGGCGAGCAGGAGGACCGGTACGGCGACCTCGACGTTGCCGAGGTCGGCGAGGCGCTCGGTGATCGCGTCGGGAACGGCGCGCACCAGGGCGCGGCTGATCCGCGCGTCCGGGGCGAGCAGCGGGCCCGCGGCCAGCACCTGCCAGGTGATCAGCGCGAAGGCGGCCCAGGAGGCGGCGCCGAGCGCGAGCAGGGAGCGGGGCGAGCGGAGGGAGGAGGTGGCCGGCCGCCCCGGAACAGGGGGGGTGGTTCCGGGGCGGCCGCCCGGACCGGTTTGCCGCCCACCCCGGGGGGTTTGGGGCGAACGGCTGTCCGATCGGTGAGGAGTGTGCGCGAACGCATGCCCAGTACGGCGCTGGGGAAGCCCGTTACCAGGGTCGCCCGTGGAATTCCGCGGGCGGGCTGTTTCACTCATCTGCAGAAACCGTACGGCAGCGAAAGGGGGACCGACAGCGAGAACGCGCTCCCGCCATCGGCCCCCCACACCTTCTTCACAGCGCCCGACCGTTACCGGCGGTATCGATCGAGCAGGGGATCGAGCGCGGTGCGCGGGTGTTCGCCCGGGCCTCCACGGTGATCCCCCTGACCCGTCCTCAGATGCCCGCGAACGCGGCCTCGATGATGTCCAGGCCCTCGTTCAGCAGGTCCTCGCCGATCACGATCGGGGGCAGGAAGCGCAGCACGTTGCCGTAGGTGCCACAGGTGAGGACCATCAGGCCCTCGGCGTGGCACGCCTTGGCCAGGGCGCCCGCGGCGGCCGCGTTCGGCTCCTTGGTCGCGCGGTCGGTGACCAGCTCGACCGCGATCATCGCACCGCGACCGCGGATGTCGCCGATGATGTCGAACTTCTCCGCCATCGCCGTCAGGCGGGCCTTCATCACGGACTCGATCCGCTTGGCCTTGGCGTTGAGGTCGAGCTCCTTCATCGTCTCGATGGAGCCGAGCGCACCGGCGCAGGCCACCGGGTTGCCGCCGTAGGTGCCGCCCAGGCCGCCCGCGTGCGCGGCGTCCATGATCTCGGCGCGGCCCGTCACGGCGGCGAGCGGCAGACCGCCCGCGATGCCCTTGGCGGTGGTGATCAGGTCCGGGACGATGCCCTCGTCCTCGCACGCGAACCACTGGCCGGTGCGGCAGAAGCCGGACTGGATCTCGTCGGCGACGAAGACGATGCCGTTGTCGTTGGCGAACTTCACGATCGCGGGCAGGAAGCCCTTGGCCGGCTCGATGAAGCCACCCTCGCCGAGCACCGGCTCGATGATGATCGCGGCGACGTTCTCGGCGCCGACCTGCTTGACGATCTGGTCGATCGCCTGCGCGGCGGCCTCGGGGCCGCAGTTCTCGGCACCGGTCGGCCAGCGGTAGCCGTAGGCGACCGGGACGCGGTAGACCTCGGGGGCGAAGGGACCGAAGCCCTGCTTGTACGGCATGTTCTTCGCCGTCATGCCCATGGTCAGGTTGGTGCGGCCGTGGTAGCCGTGGTCGAAGACGACGACGGCCTGGCGCTTGGTGTACGAACGGGCGATCTTGACCGCGTTCTCGACGGCCTCGGCGCCCGAGTTGAACAGGGCCGACTTCTTGGCGTGGTCGCCCGGGGTCAGCTCGGCCAGCGCCTCGCAGACCTCGACGTAGCCCTCGTACGGCGTGACCATGAAACAGGTGTGCGTGAAGTTCGCGAGCTGCGCGGCGGCGCGGCGCACGACGGCCTCGGCGGAGGCGCCGACCGAGGTCACGGCGATGCCGGAACCGAAGTCGATCAGGCGGTTGCCGTCGACGTCCTCGATGATGCCGCCGCCCGCACGGGCCGTGAAGACGGGGAGCACGGAGCCCACGCCACCGGCCACCGTCTGGAGGCGGCGGGCCTGCAGCTCCTGCGACTTGGGGCCGGGGATCGCGGTGACGATGCGGCGCTCCTGCGGGACAGCGGTCATAGGGGGCTCCTGGGGGGTGTTTTCGGACGCACTTGTGTCTTTGTCCGCAGGCTAGGCCCGGGGGAGGGGGTACGGCATGCTCCGATAGGGAGTGGTGCCCGCGTGTCCTTGTCCGCGGCGGCCATAGGAGGGATCCGGCGCGCGCCGTGTGGATCATGGCGGGGTACGGGTCGCGGAGCCCTCCCGGCGACTAGATTGAGCCCGCGGCACGGCCGCGCGCAGCGCAGTGAACGGGCAGGGGGCTTGGGGTTCATGGACACCGACGGCACGCACGGCGCGCACGGTGCGTACGACACGCCGGACCCGGGCGCGGCCCGGGCCGTACCCGCCCGGGGCCAGGTCCCCCGCCCCGCGGGACCGCCCCCGCCCCCGCCCAAGGACCTCCCCGGGCCCACCGGCCCCCAGAGCCCGCTCTCCCCGCCCCGGCCGGCCCACGCGCCCGGCGGCGGCCCCACCCTCGCCGACTGGCTGCGCACCCCGCGCCGCCCCGGCGGCCCCGGCCTGTGGACGTACGGGCACGTCCCGCGCGCCGCCGCCGCACCCGAGCTGACCCCGCTGCGGCAGCTGATCAGCGGCGCCCTGATCTCGCTGCTGGCCGGGCTGCTGCTGTGGTCCCTGCTGTGGAACGGCTACCTCGGCGGCTTCTGGCTCTGGCCGCTGTACGCCTTCACCCCCGACGCCTGGAACCACGACTCCTTCTCCGTGGTCGCCGCCTACGTCTGGTACGGCCTGGTCGTCCTCGCCCTCGCCGTCGGCTTCGGCCGCCTGGGCCGCTGGCCCGAGCTGCTGCGCCGGATCGTGCGCAGCCCCGCCGCCCGCGCCGTGCACCCCGTCGCCCCGGCCCGGATCGAAGCGGGCAGCGCCGAGGACCCCGTCGGCTGGCAGCAGCTGCGCGCCGCCGGGCTCGGCGAGAGCGCCGAACGGCTCGCCGCCGACATCGGGGCCGGCCGGATGAACGACGTCGACTACACCCGGATCCGGCGGGCCTGGGAATCGGTCCGGGCCGACCCCTCCCGGCTGCGCGCCTTCGCCGAAGCCGTCCACGCCAAGGGCGCCGGGGCCTGCGTCCACCCCTCCGGCGCCCGCGACCTGCCCGCCCGGGCCGCCCGGCACGACCTGCTGGCCCGCCAGGTCCTGCTCGGCACCGTCGAGGACGGCGCGCGCAACCCCTACCCCCGGCGCGGCACCTCCCTCGCGCTCGACCCCGCCGTCCTCGGCACCTCGCTGCTCGCGGTCGGCCCCTCCGGCAGCGGGAAGACCCGCCGCCTGGTGCGACCCGTGGTCGAATCCCTCGCCCTCCAGGCCCTGGCCGGGCAGGCCGCCGTGATCGTCGTGGCCGCCGTCGGAGCGCAGCTCGGCCCCGACGCCGCCTACGACGTGGTCGTGCGCATCGGCGACCCCGCCTCCGCCTACGACCTCGACCTCTACGGCGGCACCACCGACCCCGACGAGGCCGCCACCTTGCTGGCCGACGCCTTCGTCGGTGACGTCGCGGGGCTCGACGTGCGCCGCGCCGCCACCGCCCTCGCCCAGCTGCTGGGCCCCTTCCGGGCGGCCCACGGCCGCTTCCCCGCCGTGCCCGAACTGCGCGAACTCCTCGACCAGATGCCCGCCCCCCTCGCGGCGCTGCGGGCCCGGCTGGAGAGCGCCGGGCACCACGCGATGCTCCGCGAACTCGACGCGCGCGAGCGCCAGCACGGGGTGCACGCCGACCCAGGCCCCGCGCTCGCCGACCGGGTGGCCCTCCTCGACCGGCCCGCCTTCGCCCCCTTCTTCGACGTCGGCGCGGGCGACACCACCGGGCGGCCCTTCTCGCTGCGCTCCCTGGAACACCCCGTCCGGGTCCGGATCGACCTGCCCGAACGCGGGCACGCCGACGCCTCCCGGATGCTGGCCCGACTGCTGCTCGCCCAGTTCACCGCCGCCGCGACGCAGCGCGTCGACCGTTCCCTCTTCGCCTTCCTCGCCTTCGACGACGCCTCCCACACGCTCACCCAGGAGACCGTGCGCGGGGTCCAGCGACTGCGCTCGGCCAACGCCGGGGTGCTGCTCACCCTGCGCACCCTGGACGACGTACCGGAACCGCTGCGCACCCCGCTGCTGGGGGCCGTCGGCTGCCGGATGGCCTTCTCCGGGGTCACCACCTGGGACGGCAAGCGCTTCGCCGAGGCCTGGGGCACCGAATGGGTGGAGACCCGGGACGTCACCAGCAGGACCGTCTTCGCCGACCAGCCGCTCACCCGGGCCATCCACGCCTTCCGCAAGCTGGTCACCGGCAAAGCGGTGACCACGGACGCGGTCACCGTCCGCCAGGTGGAACGGGAACGCTGGTCCGCCTCGGACCTGGCACACTCCGTGCCCCCCGGCCACGCCGTGCTCTCGTTGACCTCGGTGGACGGGGAGCGGGCGGCTCCGCTGCTCGTCTCGCTCCTCGGCTGAGCGGGGTTCGGCGACCCGTACGAGGTGGCAGAATCGAGGGGAGCCGTTCATACGACACGGCGAAATTCCCCCTCCGCCCTAAGGCCGCTGGTATCCGATGCCGCTCACCCTCGCCTCGCTCGTCCAGCACTCGGCGCTCAAGCTCAGCGTCCGGGCGGGGGAGAGCCGCCTGGACACCCCCGTCCGCTGGGCCCACGTCAGCGAGCTGGCCGATCCCGTCCCCTACATGGAGGGCGGCGAGCTCCTGCTGATCACCGCGATGAAGCTGGACGCGGAGGATCCCGAGGAGATGCTCCGCTACGTCCGCAGGCTCGCCGCCGCCGGCGTCGTCGGCCTCGGCTTCGCGGTCGGCGTCAACTACGAGGCGGTCCCCGAGGCGCTCGTCGAGGCGGCCCGCGCCGAGGACCTCCCCCTGTTGGAGGTACCGCGGCGCACCCCCTTCCTCGCCATCAGCAAGGCCGTCTCCGCGGCCCTGGCCGCCGACCAGTACCGGGCCGTCACAGCCGGCTTCGAGGCCCAGCGCGAACTGACCCGGGCCGCCCTCTCCGCCGACGGCCCCGCCGAACTCCTGGCCAAGCTCGCCGCGCACGTGCACGGCTGGGCCGCCCTCTACGACACCTCCGGCGCGGTCGTCGCCGCCGCCCCCGACTGGGCCGCCCGGCGGGCCGCCCGGCTCACCCCCGACGTCGAGCGGCTGCGCGAGCGGCCCGCCCCCGCCAGCGCCGTCGTCGGCGGCTCCGAGGACCGGGTCGAGCTCCAGTCCCTGGGCACGGGCCGGCGCGCCCGCGGCGCCCTCGCCGTCGGGACGGGAGCCCCGCTGGGCACCGCCGAGCGGTACGCCGTGCACTCCGCGGTCGCCCTCCTCACCCTCACCACCGAACGCTCCCGCTCCCTGCACGACGCCGAATCCCGGCTCGGCTCGGCCGTGCTGCGGCTGCTGCTGGACGGGGAGACCGCGCACGCCCGGGCCGTCGCCGGCGACCTGTACGGCGTACTCCTCGACGCGCCCTTCCGCCTCGTCCTCGCCGAACCCGCCCTGGCGGGCACGGCGCAGCCCGAGGGGCTCGCGCTGCTCGCCGACGCCGTGGAGTCCGCGGCGGCCCGCAGCGGCGAGGCCCTGCTGGTGGTCAACGAGCCCGGCCGGCTGGTCGTGCTCGCCGCGGACGGGGGAGCGGCCGCCGCGGCCGTGGCGGACCACGCCGAAGCCCTCGAATCGCGGCGCGGGCGCGAGACGACGGGACCGGAGCCGGACGAACTCGTCGTCGGCCTGTCCGCGCCCGCGGGCTCCGCGAGCGCGGCCGCCGCCTACAAACAGGCCGACCAGGCCCTCGTCGTCGCCCGGCGGCGCGGCCGCCCGCTGGTCGAGCACGACGACCTGGCGGCGGGGTCCGTGCTGCCGCTGCTCGCCGACGAGGCGGTACGGGCCTTCGCGGACGGGACGCTGCGCGCCCTGATCGACCACGACGCCATCGGCCGCGGCGACCTGGTCGCCTCCCTGCGGGCCTGGCTCTCCCGGCACGGACAGTGGGACGCGGCCGCCGCCGACCTCGGGGTGCACCGGCACACGCTGCGCTACCGGATGCGCCGGGTCGAGGAGATCCTGGGCCGCTCCCTGGACGATCCGGACGTCCGGATGGAGCTGTGGCTCGCGCTGAAGGTCGCCGGCGCCGACGCCCCGTCCTGACCCCGCACCCCCGCGCCCCTGGGCGGGCGGGGGTACGGGCGGGGCCGCGCCGTCCCCTGACAAACCGGCGCACCGCGCCCGGGCCCCACTCCACGCCGGACAAGCGCCGAATCCCCGGCGGAGTCCTACGGTGGGAGGGACAAGGACTCCGCACCACACTCCGAAGGGCCGGGATTCGCCATGACTTCCACCCACGCCTTCTGGCTCGCCGGTCGCCAGGCCACCGGCGAGGACAGCTTCGACGTCACGTCCCCCTGGGACGGCCGCGTCGTGGGCACCGTCAGCGTGCCCACCGACGCGCAGGTCGAGGAGGCCGTGGCGGCCGCCCACGCCGTGACCGCGGAGTTCTCGGCGACCCCCGCGCACGTACGGGCCGCCGCCCTGGACCACGTGTCCAAGCGGCTCACCGAGCGCACCGAGGAGATCGCCCAGCTGATCTCCGCCGAGAACGGCAAGCCCATCAAGTGGGCCCGCGGCGAGGTCGGCCGCGCCGTCTCGGTGTTCCGCTTCGCCGCCGAAGAGGCCCGCCGCTTCAACGGCGGCGACGCCCAGCGCCTGGACACCGACGCCGGTGGCGTCGGTCGCCTCGCCCTGACCCGCCGCTTCGTCAAGGGCCCGGTCCTCGGCATCGCGCCGTTCAACTTCCCGCTGAACCTGTGCGCCCACAAGGTGGCCCCGGCCATCGCCGTCGGCGCGCCGATCATCCTGAAGCCGGCCCCGGCCACCCCGCTCTCCGGCCTGATCCTGGGCGAGCTGCTCGCCGAGACCGACCTCCCGGCCGGTTCCTGGTCCGTGCTCACCGTCGCCAACGACAAGATGCCGGCCCTGGTCAAGGACGAGCGGCTGCCCGTCATCTCCTTCACCGGTTCCGACACCGTCGGCTACGCCATCCAGCAGTCGGTGCCCCACAAGCACTGCACCCTGGAGCTGGGCGGCAACGCCGCGGCCGTCGTCCTGGACGACTGGTCCTCCGACGCCGACCTCGAATGGGCCGCGACCCGCATCGCGACCTTCTCGAACTACCAGGCCGGCCAGTCCTGCATCTCCGTGCAGCGCGTGATCGCCGACGCCACCGTCTACGACCGCCTGGTCGAGAAGGTCGTCGCCAAGGTCCGGGCCCAGGTCACCGGCGACCCGTCCGACGCGGGCACCGACGTCGGCCCGCTGGTCTCCGAGGACGCCGCCAAGCGCGTCGAGTCCTGGGTGGACGAGGCCGTCGCCGCCGGCGCCAAGCTGCTGACCGGTGGCAAGCGCGAGGGGGCCTCGTACGAGCCCACCGTGGTCGCCGACCTGCCCGCGGGCGTCAAGCTGGCCTGCGAGGAGGTCTTCGGACCGGTCCTGACCCTGCAGAAGGTCGAGGGCACCGACGAGGCCTTCGCCGCCGTCAACGACTCGAAGTTCGGCCTGCAGACCGGCGTCTTCACGCGGAACATCCAGACCGCCTTCCGCGCCCACCGCGAGCTGGAGGTCGGCGGCGTGATCGTGGGCGACGCCCCCTCCTACCGCGCCGACCAGATGCCGTACGGCGGGGTCAAGCAGTCCGGCGTGGGCCGCGAGGGCGTCCGCTACGCGATGGACGACTACACCTACGAGCGCGTCCTGGTCCTCACCGGCCTCGACATCTGAGCCGACCCACGGGGCGATGAGCCGACGGTCCGAACCCACTGTGCGGGGGTTCGGACCGTCCCCCTTTTGGCCGTCCCCCTTTTCCCCGGCGCCCGGAGCGGGTACGACTCACTGGTAGCACCGACCGGTAATCACCTGATCATCCGATTCGGCGGCGAGGTGAGCTGCGCATGTCCGCAACACAGCCCAAGGTGACCGAGCGCGAGGCCCGACAGGTCGCGGAGGCGGCCCGGGAACAGGACTGGCGCAAGCCCAGCTTCGCCAAGGAACTCTTCCTGGGACGGTTCCGGCTCGACCTGATCCATCCCCACCCGCTCCCCGCCGACGAGGACGTCCGGCGCGGCGAGGCCTTCCTGGAGCGGCTGCGCGCCTTCTGCGAGAACGAGATCGACGGCGCCCGCATCGAGCGCGAGGCGAAGATCCCCGACGAGACCGTGCGCGGGCTCAAGGAGCTCGGCGCCCTCGGGATGAAGATCGACACCAAGTACGGGGGCCTCGGCCTCACCCAGGTGTACTACAACAAGGCGCTGGCCCTCGTCGGCTCCGTCAGTCCGGCCATCGGCGCCCTGCTCTCCGCACACCAGTCGATCGGCGTGCCGCAGCCGCTCAAGCTCTTCGGCACCCAGGAACAGCGCGACCTCTTCCTGCCGCGCTGCGCCCGCACCGACATCAGCGCCTTCCTGCTCACCGAACCGGACGTCGGATCCGACCCGGCCCGGCTCGCCACCACGGCCGTGCCCGACGGCGACGACGCCTACGTCCTGGACGGCGTGAAGCTCTGGACCACCAACGGCGTGGTCGCCGACCTGCTCGTCGTCATGGCCCGGGTGCCGAAGTCCGACGGGCACAAGGGCGGCATCACCGCCTTCGTCGTCGAAGCGGACTCGCCGGGGGTCACCGTCGAGCACCGCAACGCCTTCATGGGCCTGCGCGGGCTGGAGAACGGCGTCACCCGGCTGCACCGGGTGCGGGTCCCGGCCGCCCACCGGATCGGCCCCGAGGGCGCCGGTCTCAAGATCGCCCTGACCACCCTCAACACCGGCCGGCTGTCGCTGCCCGCGATGTGCGTCGGCGCGGGCAAGTGGTGCCTGAAGATCGCCCGGGAATGGTCCGGGGTGCGCGAGCAGTGGGGCCGCCCCGTCGCCCGGCACGAGGCCGTCGGCGCCAAGATCTCCTTCATCGCCGCCACCACCTTCGCGCTGGAGGCGATGGTCGACCTCGCCTCCCAGATGGCCGACGAGGACCGCAACGACATCCGCATCGAAGCCGCGCTGGCCAAGCTGTACGGCAGCGAGATGGCCTGTCTGATGGCCGACGAACTGGTCCAGATCCGCGGCGGCCGAGGCTTCGAGACCGCGGAGTCCCTCGCCGCCCGCGGCGAACGCGCGGTCCCCGCCGAACAGATGCTCCGCGACCTGCGCATCAACCGGATCTTCGAGGGATCCACCGAGATCATGCACCTCCTGATCGCCCGGGAAGCCGTCGACGCCCACCTCTCCGTCGCGGGCGACCTGATCGACCCCGACAAGGCGCTCGGCGACAAGGCCAGGGCGGGCGCCCGGGCCGCCGGCTTCTACGCCCGCTGGCTGCCCAAACTGGCCACCGGCGCCGGCCAGGTCCCCGGCACCTACCGCGCCTTCCACCCGAGCGGCCACCCCGACCTGGCCACCCACCTGCGGTACGTCGAGCGCGGCGCCCGCAAACTCGCCCGCTCGACCTTCTACGCCATGTCCCGCTGGCAGGGCCGGATGGAGACCAAACAGGGCTTCCTCGGGCGGATCGTGGACATCGGGGCCGAACTCTTCGCGATGAGCGCGGCCTGCGTGCGCGCCGAGCACCTGCGCGCCACCGGCGACCACGGGCGCGAGGCCTACCAACTGGCCGACGCCTTCTGCCGGCAGTCCCGGCTGCGGGTCGAGGAGCTCTTCGGCCGCCTCTGGGACAACACCGACGACCTCGACCGCACCGTGGTCGAAGGCGTCCTCGGCGGCGTCTACACCTGGTTGGAGGAGGGCGTCCTGGACCCCTCGGGCGACGGCCCGTGGATCGCCGACGCCGCCCCCGGACCCTCCGCGCACAAGAACGTGCACCGACCCATCCGCTGACCTGCACGACAATCGTCTCCTCAGACATGATCCGAAGGGGACGGGGACACGATGCACAGGGTGGGGAACACGACGGTCCGGCGCGCGGCGGGGGCCGCCCTCGGAGCGCTCCTCCTGGTCGGAGCCACCGCCTGCGGCGGCTCCGACCAGGAGGACAAGGAGACGGGCGTGCCCGCGCCCCGCACGGGCGCCCCGAGCGCGCAGGGCGCGCCGACCCCGGTGCCCCCCGCGACCCCGGGCCCCGGCGCGGAGCGCCTGGGGGCCCTCGTCCTGGCCGCGGGCGAGACGGCGGGCCGCTACCAGGCGGGCGAACCGGTCCTGGACGAGCCGATCAACGAGTCGTACGAGGTCACCCCCGCGGTGTGCGCGCCGCTGACCAGCCTCGGCAAGGCGGGCCACACCGCCCAGGCGTACGCGCACACGGGCGTGCCCGGTGAGATCACCGGCGTCGGTACCGACATCCTGCTGCGCTCGTACAAGGACGGGACCGCCGCCGACGCCGCCCTGAAGTCCCTGGCCGCCGCGGGCAAGAGCTGCGCGGGCGGCTACACCGAGGACCGGATGCTGGCCGAGGGCAAGGTCCTCAAGGTGGAGGCGGTCCAGCCGCCGAAGCTCGGGGACGAGGCGCTGGCGTACCGGATCGTGGTCCAGGACGTGAAGGAGAAGAACCTCTCGCTGTACAAGTACCTGACGGTGGTCCGCTCCGGCGCGGTCACGCTCTCGTTCCGCTCCGACATTCTCGACATCAAGGACTTCGGCGCCGTGCCGCCGGAGGTCGTCACGGCGCAGTGGGAGAAGTTCGCCAAGGGATCGGGCGCCTCCTCCTAGGGAGACGGTGTCCGAGCGGCCCGGCGATGGGGCAACAATAGGGGGATGAGCGACAGCCCATCCCCCCTCGCCGACCCGCACCTCCTCTTCGACGCCGCGGCCGGCCGCCGGGACATCGTCGTCCTCGGGTCGACCGGATCCATCGGCACCCAGGCCATCGACCTCGTCCTGCGCAACCCGGACCGGTTCCGGGTGACCGCGCTGTCCGCCGCGGGCGGCCGCGTCGGGCTGCTCGCTGAGCAGGCGCGGTTGCTGCGGGTGAAGACGGTGTCGGTCTCCCGCGAGGACGTCGTGCCGGCCCTGAAGGAGGCGCTGGGCGACCAGTACGGCGCCGAGCGGATGCCCGAGATCCTGGCCGGGCCGGACGCCGCGGCCGAACTCGCCGCCTCCGACTGCCACACCGTCCTCAACGGCATCACCGGTTCCATCGGCCTCGCGCCCACCCTCGCCGCGCTCCGCGCCGGGCGCACCCTCGCGCTCGCCAACAAGGAGTCGCTGATCGTCGGCGGCCCGCTGGTCAAGGAGCTGGCCAAGCCCGGCCAGATCATCCCGGTGGACTCCGAGCACGCGGCGCTCTTCCAGGCCCTCGCGGCCGGCACCCGCGCCGACGTGCGCAAGCTGGTCGTCACCGCCTCCGGCGGTCCCTTCCGCGGCCGCACCCGCGCCGAGCTGGCCGACGTCCGGGTCGAGGACGCCCTCGCGCACCCCACCTGGGCCATGGGCCCCGTCATCACGGTGAACTCAGCGACCCTGGTCAACAAGGGGCTGGAGGTCATCGAGGCGCACCTGCTCTACGACATCCCCTTCGACCGCATCGAGGTCGTGGTCCACCCGCAGTCCTACGTGCACTCGATGGTCGAGTTCACCGACGGCTCCACCCTCGCCCAGGCCACCCCGCCCGACATGCGCGGCCCCATCGCGATCGGCCTCGGCTGGCCCCAGCGGGTCCCCGACGCGGCCCCCGCCTTCGACTGGACCAAGGCGTCCACCTGGGAGTTCTTCCCGCTCGACACCGAGGCCTTCCCGTCCGTGGGCCTGGCCCGGCACGTCGGCACCCTCGGCGGCACCGCCCCGGCCGTCTTCAATGCGGCGAACGAGGAGTGCGTCGAGGCCTTCCTGGCCGGGCGGCTTCCGTTCACAGCAATCATGGATACCGTCGCAGCCGTGGTCGACGAGCACGGAACCCCGGGCTCGGGAACCTCTCTGACCGTCCAGGACGTCCTGGAAGCGGAAGCCTGGGCACGGGCCCGGGCCCGGGAGACGGCGGCACAGGCCGCAGTGGAGGCGCGCGCATGACGATTGTGATGACCGTGATCGGCATGCTCATCTTCGTGATCGGGCTGCTGATCTCGATCGCCTGGCACGAGCTGGGCCACCTGTCGACGGCCAAGATGTTCGGCATCCGCGTGCCCCAGTACATGGTCGGCTTCGGCCGCACCATCTGGTCGCGGAAGAAGGGCGACACGGAGTACGGCCTCAAGGCCATCCCGATGGGCGGCTACATCCGCATGATCGGGATGTTCCCGCCCGGCGAGGACGGCAAGGTCACCGCCCGCTCGACCTCGCCCTTCCGGTCGATGATCGAGGACGCGCGCTCGGCCGCGTACGAGGAGCTCGAACCCGGCGACGAGAAGCGGCTCTTCTACACGCGCAAGCCCTGGAAGCGCGTCATCGTGATGTTCGCGGGCCCCTTCATGAACCTGGTGCTCGCCCTCGCGGTCTTCTTCGGCGTCTGGATGACCTTCGGAGTCACCCAGCAGACGACCAAGGTCTCCTCCGTCTCGGACTGCGTCCTGAAGCAGAGCGACAAGCGCACCACCTGCCAACCCGGTGACCCGGTGGCACCGGCCAAGGCCGCCGGGCTCCGGGCCGGCGACCGCATCGTCGGCTTCGACGGGCGCAAGGTCGACGACTGGTCCGTGCTCCAGGACCGGATCCGCGCCACCGTCGGGCCGGCCACCATCACCGTGCTGCGCGACGGCAAGGAACTGACCCTCAACGCCAACCTGATCGAGAACACCGTCGGCAAGACCGACGGCCAGGGCGGCTACGTCAAGGGACAGTTCGTCACGGCCGGCTTCCTCGGCTTCGGCCCCGCGCGGGAGACCGAGACGCTCGGCTTCGGCCAGTCGGTGAGCCACATGGGCGACGTCGTGGACCAGAGCGTCACCGGCCTGCTCAAGCTCCCGTCCAAGATCCCCCCGCTGTGGAACGCGGCCTTCGGCAACGGCGAGCGCGAGCCGGACTCCCCGATCGGCATCGTCGGCGCGGCCCGCATCGGCGGCGAGATCGCCAACCTCGACATCCCGGTCACCGATCAGCTCGTGATGTACCTGAACCTCGTCGGGATGTTCAACCTGGCGCTGTTCCTCTTCAACATGCTGCCGCTGCTCCCGCTCGACGGCGGGCACATCGCCGGCGCCCTGTGGGAGTCGCTCCGACGCAATGTGGCGCGGGTCTTCCGGCGCCCCGACCCGGGTCCCTTCGACGTCGCGAAGCTGATGCCCGCCGCCTACCTGGTGGCCGGGGTCTTCGTCTGCTTCACGCTGCTGGTGATGGTGGCGGACGTGGTGAACCCGATCAAGATCAGCTGATCCTCGTTCAGGATCCGCAGATTGTCGTACCGCACTCCAGGGGGAGTCGGCCACGAATCGTGTCCGACTCCCTACGTTCGGGTGGTACGGCCCCTCGGATGCGCGGGGCGCGCGCTGATTGGCGTAATCTCGAACGCTGGAGCCCGCCGATCTCGGGACCTCGATCCACACCTTGATCCACACCTTGGGGTTGCTCAGCAGATGACTGCCATCTCTCTCGGAATGCCGTCCGTGCCGACCAAGCTTGCCGACCGCCGGGTCAGCCGCAAGATCCAGGTCGGTTCGGTCGCCGTCGGCGGCGACGCACCCATCTCGGTGCAGTCCATGACCACGACCCGGACCTCCGACATCGGCGCCACGCTGCAGCAGATCGCCGAGCTGACGGCTTCGGGCTGCCAGATCGTGCGCGTGGCCTGCCCGACCCAGGACGACGCCGACGCCCTCGCGACCATCGCGAAGAAGTCGCAGATCCCGGTGATCGCCGACATCCACTTCCAGCCCAAGTACGTCTTCGCGGCGATCGACGCGGGCTGCGCCGCGGTCCGCGTGAACCCGGGCAACATCAAGCAGTTCGACGACAAGGTCAAGGAGATCGCGCGCGCCGCCAGCGACGCGGGCACCCCGATCCGGATCGGCGTCAACGCGGGCTCCCTCGACGCGCGGCTGCTGAAGAAGTACGGCAAGGCCACCCCCGAGGCGCTGGTCGAGTCCGCGCTGTGGGAGGCCTCCCTCTTCGAGGAGCACGGCTTCGGCGACATCAAGATCTCGGTCAAGCACAACGACCCGGTCGTCATGGTCAACGCCTACCGCCAGCTCGCCGCCGCCTGCGACTACCCGCTGCACCTCGGCGTCACCGAGGCCGGCCCCGCCTTCCAGGGCACCATCAAGTCCGCGGTTGCCTTCGGCGCCCTGCTCTCCGAGGGCATCGGCGACACCATCCGCGTCTCCCTCTCGGCCCCGCCCGTCGAGGAGATCAAGGTCGGCCTCCAGATCCTGGAGTCGCTGAACCTCAAGCAGCGCCGCCTGGAGATCGTCTCCTGCCCCTCCTGCGGCCGCGCCCAGGTCGACGTCTACAAGCTCGCCGAAGAGGTCAGCGCGGGCCTGGACGGCATGGAGGTGCCGCTGCGCGTCGCCGTCATGGGCTGCGTCGTCAACGGCCCCGGCGAGGCCCGCGAGGCCGACCTCGGCGTCGCCTCCGGCAACGGCAAGGGCCAGATCTTCGTCAAGGGCGAGATCATCAAGACCGTGCCCGAATCGAAGATCGTCGAGACCCTCATCGAAGAGGCCTTGAAGATCGCCGAGCAGATGGAGAAGGACGGCGTGACCTCCGGCGAGCCGCAGATCTCCGTCGCGGGCTGAGACCGCTCCGGTCCGGCCGCCGCCGCGCCCCGCACGGCCGCTCGCCGCACCCCGCCCGCCTTGGCCCGGGCCCCGTTCCCGCAGCTCGCGGGCGGGGCCCGGGCTTTTTCGCGCCGCCACGGGCGGCATCCCACAGGTCCTGCGGGTACAGTGCGGAGATCAGCGGACGTGCACGGTGAGGCCCCCTACAGTGTTGACGCAGACCACCACCCGGGTCCTGGAACCCAGTGATCTCGACGCCGCGCTCGCGGTGCTCGGCCGCGAGCCCGTCGCGAACGCCTTCGTCACGTCCCGGGTCCAGGTCGCGGGCCTCGACCCCTGGCGCCTCGGCGGCGAGATGTGGGGCTGGTACACCGACGGCGAGCTGCGCTCCCTGTGCTACGCGGGAGCCAACCTGGTCCCGGCCTGCGCCACCCCCGAGGCCGTACGGGCCTTCGCCGACCGCGCCCGGCGCACCGGCCGCCGCTGCTCCTCCATCGTGGGCCCCGTCGAGGCCGCCGGACTGCTCTGGCGGCTGCTGGAGCCGCACTGGGGCCCCGCCCGGGACGTCCGCTCCCACCAGCCCCTGATGACCACCGAGCAGCCCTCCGCCGAGATCGCCGCGGACCCGCTGGTGCGCCGGGTCCGCAAGGAGGAGATGGACGTGATCATGCCCGCCTGCGTGGCCATGTTCACCGAGGAGGTCGGCGTCTCCCCGCTCGCCGGGGACGGCGGACTGCTCTACCAGGCCCGGGTGGCCGAGCTGGTCGCGGCGGGCCGCTCCTTCGCCCGGATCGAGGGCGGCAAGGTCGTCTTCAAGGCGGAGATCGGCGCGGCCACCGCGCGCGCCTGCCAGATCCAGGGCGTCTGGGTCGACCCCGACCACCGCGGCCTCGGCCACTCCGAGACGGGGATGGCCGCCGTGGTCGAGTACGCCCTGCGGGACGTGGCCCCCGTCGTCAGCCTCTACGTGAACGACTTCAACACCGCCGCGCGGGCCTCGTACCGGCGCGTGGGCTTCCGCGAGGTCGGCGCGTTCATGAGCGTCCTGTTCTGATCCCGGGCGGCGCGGCTCCGGACGCGCCCCGACCCCCGCACCGGCCGCGGCGTCGTATGCCGGGGGCCGCTGCCGCCGTCCCGTGCCCGCGACCTGTGCCGAAGGCGTATCCGGGCGCGGGCGGCGCGAAGTAAGGTCGGCCGCATGCTGCCTACCTCCGGGGGCGACCCCCGTCACCCCGCCGGCGTCACCCTCGGTCCGCTCGACCTCGCCGCCCGCGTGGACGAGGCCCTGCGGGTCCAGGCCGTCGCCTTCGGCCTGAGCGAGGACGAGGTCGCCATCCGGCGCTACATCGTGCAGCGCCACATGACCTCACCCGGAGCCCGCGCGCTCGGTGCCTTCGAGGACGGCGGCGCCCTGGTCGGCTTCGTCTACGGGATGCCCAACGACCGTGCGCACTGGTGGTCCACGGTCGTCGAGCCGCACCTGCGCGCGGGCGGCCACGACGGGTGGCTCGACGGCTCCTTCGTCATCACCGAACTCCACGTCCACCCCGCCTTCCAGGGCCGCGGCGTCGGCCGCGCCCTGATCACCCGGATCACCGACACCGCCGCCGAGCCGCGCTCGATCCTCTCCGCGATCGACACCGACAGCCCGGCCCGCGCGCTCTACCGGAAGCTGGGCTACACCGACCTCGCCCGCCTGGTGCGCTTCCCGAGCGCCCGGCTGCCGTACGCGGTGATGGGCGCCCCCCTGCCGCTGTGCCGCCCCTGACCGGATCCCCAAATGGATTTTCCGGGGTGCCGGAGCCCCCGGTAGCCTCGCGACATGTCAACGCAACACGTGCAGCGCATGTCCCGACTGATGGCCAAGACCCTCCGCGAGGACCCCGCCGACGCGGAGACCCTCAGCCACAAGCTCCTCGTCCGCGCGGGCTACGTGCGCCGCAGCTCGGCCGGAGTGTGGAGCTGGCTGCCCCTGGGCAAGCGGGTCCTGGAGAACGTCTCGCGCGTCGTCCGCGAGGAGATGGACGCGATCGGCGCCCAGGAGGTGCTGCTGCCCGCGCTGTTGCCGCGCGAGCCGTACGAGGTCAGCGGGCGCTGGTCGGAGTACGGCGACCTGCTCTTCCGGCTCAAGGACCGCAAGGGCGCCGACTACCTGCTCGGCCCCACCCACGAGGAGATCTTCACCCTCGTGGTGAAGGACCAGTGCACGTCCTACAAGGACCTGCCGGTGATGCTCTATCAGATCCAGACCAAGTACCGCGACGAGGCCCGGCCCCGCTCGGGCGTGCTGCGCGGCCGCGAGTTCCAGATGAAGGACTCCTACTCCTTCGACGTCAGCGACGAGGGCCTCGCCGAGTCCTACGCGCTCCACCGCGCCGCCTACCAGCGGATCTTCACCCGGCTCGGGCTCGACCACCGCATCGTCTCGGCCGTCTCGGGCGCCATGGGCGGCTCCGCCTCCGAGGAGTTCCTGGCCCCCGCGGGCGCGGGCGAGGACACCTTCGTCGACTGCCCCTCCTGCGACTACGCGGCCAACACCGAGGCCGTCACCTTCGCACTGGCGCCGGTCGCCGGGGAACACGGCCCGGTCGAGGACATCGCCACCCCCGACACCCCCACCATCGAATCGCTGGCCGCGCACCTGGGCGTACCGGCCTCGGCCACGCTGAAGAACCTGCTGGTCAAGGTGGACGGCGAGATCGTGGCCGTCGGCGTGCCGGGGGACCGCGAGGTGGACCTGGGCAAGCTCGGCGAGCACCTGGCCCCGGCCGTGGTCGAGTTGGTGACGGCCGAGGACTTCACCGGTCGGCCCGACCTGGTCCGCGGCTACGTCGGCCCGCAGGGCCTGGAAAAGGTCCGCTACCTGGCCGACCCCCGCGTCGCGCCCGGCACTTCGTGGGTCACCGGTGCCAACCGGGTCGACACCCACGCCCGCAACGTGGTCTGCGGGCGGGACTTCGAGGTCGACCAGTACCTCGACGTGGTCGTCGTCGAGCCCGGCGACCCCTGCCCCTCCTGCGGGGCGGGGCTGCGGCTGGACCGTGCCATCGAGATCGGGCACATCTTCCAGCTCGGCCGCAAGTACGCGGACGCCTTCGGGCTCGACGTCCTCGGCAAGGAGGGCAAGCCGGTCCGGGTCACCATGGGTTCCTACGGCATCGGGGTCTCGCGCGCGGTCGCGGCGCTGGCGGAGCAGAGCGCCGACGACCGCGGCCTGTGCTGGCCCGCGGAGGTCGCCCCCGCCGACGTCCACGTGGTGGCGGCGGGCAAGGCGGTGCCGCTCGCGCTGGCCGAGCGGGCGGCCGAGGCCCTCGCGGGGGCCGGTCGGCGGGTCCTGCTGGACGACCGGCCGGGGCTCTCGCCCGGGGTGAAGCTGACCGACGCCGAGCTGATGGGCGTGCCGTGGATCCTGGTCGCGGGGCGCCGCTCCGCCGACGAGGTGGTCGAGCTCCAGAACCGGTCCACCGGCGTCCGCGAAGAACTCCCCCTGACCGAAGCCCTGTCCCGCCTCCTCTGACCATCTCAATCGCCGGCGGGGCCGGAGCCATCCCCAGCCCCGCCGGCGAGGCTGGATTCGGCCTGCCTCGTCGGAGCCCGTCCAGCCTCGCCCGCAGGGCTGGATTCGGACTGCCTCGTCGGCGGGGTGATCGCGGCTGGGCCGGGAGCTATTCGGCCTCGCCGGGGGTCGGGGGCACGGTCGGCTCCGGAGCCGCGGTCGGGGTCGGGGCCGCAGGGGTCGCGCGTTCCAGGAAGCGCAGCAGTTCCACCGGGAACGGCAGGACCAGCGTGGAGTTCTTCTCCGCGGCCACCGCCACCACCGTCTGCAGCAGCCGCAACTGGAGCGCCGCCGGCTGCTCCGACATCACCTCGGCCGCCTCGGCCAGCTTCTTCGACGCCTGGAGCTCCGCGTCCGCGTTGATCACCCGGGCCCGCCGCTCGCGGTCCGCCTCCGCCTGCCGGGCCATCGACCGCTTCATCGTCTCCGGCAGCGAGACGTCCTTGATCTCGACCCGGTCGATCTGCACGCCCCACCCGATCGCCGGACTGTCGATCATCAGCTCCAGGCCCTGGTTCAGCTGCTCGCGGTTCGACAGCAGGTCGTCGAGGTCCGACTTGCCGATGATGGACCGCAGCGAGGTCTGCGCCATCTGCGAGACCGCGAAGCGGTAGTCCTCCACCTCGATGATCGCGCTCGCCGCGTCGACCACCTTGAAGTAGACGACCGCGTCCACCCGGACCGTGACGTTGTCCCGCGTGATGCCCTCCTGGGCCGGGATCGGCATGGTCACGATCTGCATGTTGACCTTCCGCAGCCGGTCCATCCCCGGGACGACCAGCGTGAACCCCGGTCCCCGGATCCCCTCCCGCAACCGGCCGAAGCGGAAGACCACACCGCGTTCGTACTGCTTGACCACCCGGGAGGCGGCGCCCATGAGGACCGCGACACCGGTTCCCGCGGCGATTCCCGCCGTCAGCAGTTCTTCGACCATGACGGCCTCCTGCCGGACTGACACACCTACCTTGGGTATGCCCGGAGCAGGGCCCGACAACCGGGTCCTAGAGCCAGCCCGCGAACTCCAGCAGCAGTTCGCCGTCCCGGCGGCGCCCCGCCGCCATGGCCCGGACCCCGGACTCCACCGCCCGGAAGAGGGTCCAGCCGCGCAGCCGGTCCCGGTCCACCTCCAGCGAGTCCGCCAGCCGGTTCACCCGGCGCCGCGCTCCGGACGCCCCCGCCGAGGTGGCGACCTGGTCCTCCAACCGGTCCCGGCACAGCCGGGCGAGGTCGTACTCCCGGTCGCCGACCAGCGGCTCCGGGCCGACCGTCAGCCACGGCGCCCGCTCGCCCGCCAGCACCTTGCCCTGGCGGAAGTTGCCGTGCAGCAGCACCGGTTCGCCCGCCGCCGCGGTCAGTTCCGTGCGCGCCGCGAGCGCCGCCGCGACCAGCGGGGCCGCCTGCGCGGGCGCCGTGGCGAAGGCAGCGCACTGGTGCCCCGTACGCTCCGCCACCGTCTCGAAGGGGTGGTCCGCCGCGGGCGGCACCCACAGCCGCCGGATCGTCCCGGCCGCCTCCAGCAGCGCCTTCGCCTCCGGCAGCGAGCGCAGCGAGACCTCCGGCTGGAGCCGCTCCAGGAGCAGCGCGCCGTCCTCGTCCGCCCCGTCCGGCGCGGCGAGGACCCGTACGGCGCCGAAACCGGCCCAGTGCTCCAGCGCGGCCCGCTCCCGGTCGGGCCGGGCCCCCGGCGGCGCGATCTTCAGCGCGGCCGGGGTGCCGTCGGCGTACCGGACCAGGATGACCAGACTGCTGCGCCCGCCCGGTGCCTGCACCCGCTGGGCCTGCACCCCACGCCGGTCCAGAGCCTTCCCGGCCAGCTCGGGCAGGCGCCCCAGCCACTCCGTGGTCTGCGACGATCCCGGCGTCTCGCCGAGCGCCCGTACAAGCCGCTCCGGCGGTTCGAAAGCCATGCGTGCGTGGTCCCTTTCAGCTCTTGCGGGCCGGCTCTGCGCGTTCCGCGAGCCCAGGGAAGGCTACGCCGCCGCCGCGCCAGCGTGCCGCGCGGACCGCCGCCGCGCTCAGCGCGTCGGCCGCCTCGCGGCGCAGCGGACCGTCGGCCGCGCGCACCAGATCGGAGTACGCGCCCGCCACCCGCTCCTCGATGTCGGCGGCGAGCCGCTCCGCGTCGCCCGGGGTGCGCACGGGGAACGGCAGCGTGTACGCCGCCTCCGCCGGCTGCGGGGATCCGCCCAGCTCACGCACGGTGCGGGCGAGCGAATCCCGGCGGGCCACGTGGCCCCCGTACGCGTCCCGGGCCTCGTTCGCGCGCTCCGGAGCGACCCGGGCGCCGATCAGCCCGTAGCCGTAGGCCGCCGCGTGCTCGGCGGCCAGCGCGGCCTGCGCGGCGGTCAGGGAGCGGCCGCCGCCGCGGGTGGGCTCGGGCGCGCCCGACGCTCGTGTCACGGGCCTCGTCACGCCTTGCCTCCGGGGTTCTGGCTGAGCAGGTAGGTGTGCACGGCGCCGCAGGCGGCCACCGACGCGAGCAGCCGGGCCAGCTCGCCGGACGCCCCGGCCAGGGCGATCGTGCGGGCCTCGGCCAGGTCCCGCTCGGCGGTCGCGAGCGCGGTGACCGCCTCCGCGGGCTGCGCGGGCACCGGTTCGGCGCCCTTGCCCGGGGTCTTCCCGGGCGGGTTCCCGGCCGCTCCCGTCCCCGGACCCGGCCCGGTCGGGGCGGCCGCGGAGGGCGACGCGGACGCCTTGCCGCGGCCGTCGTCGGGAGCCAGCGCCCCGACGTGCGCGGCCACCGCGGCGCGCAGCGGCGCCAGGCGCGGGGCCAGCGACGGATGCGCGGCGACGGTGGCGTCGTAACGTTCCAGCAGCGCCTCGCTGTCCCGCACGGCCCCCTCCCGCAAGGGCCGTTCGGGTGGAACCTCGGCCGCTTCGGGGGCGTCGGCGCCACCCGAACAGCCGGTGAGCAGCGCGGCCGTGGCCGCGCCCGCGGCTCCGGCCAACAGGCTCCTTCGCGAAGGCATGGTCCAGGGCACGGCGACGTCCTAGGTGGTCACGGCGGGCAGGGGCGGGGGACAGGCAATGATCACGGTACCCGGGGCCCTGTCCACAGGGCGGACGGCAACACCCCCCGCGACCGGATACCCTGTGGATCTGACACGCGACACACGCGACGGAACCACAACAGCACACGCGGCCGAGGAGTCACCCGGATGAGCACCACCCAGAGCGACAGGCTGCGCGCATTGCTGGAGCCGCTCGTCGCCGCCCAGGACCTGGACCTCGAGGACATCGAGATCTCCAAGGCGGGCAAGCGCCGCATGCTGCGCATCATCGTGGATTCCGACGAGGGCGTGGAACTGGACACCTGTGCCGAGCTGAGCCGGGTGGTCTCCGAGGCACTGGACGCGAGCGACGTCATGGGCGAGGACGAGTACGTCCTCGAAGTGAGTTCGCCCGGCGCCGACCGCCCGCTGACCGAGCACCGCCACTACGTGCGCGCCATCGGCCGCCTCGCCAAGTTCCAGCTGGCCGGCGGGGACGACAAGGGGGCCGGCGAACTCGTCGCCCGCATCCTCGACGTGGACGACGAGGGCATGGACCTCGAAGTGCCGGGCGTGAAGGGCCGCAAGGCGACCGCCCGCCGCATCGCGTTCGCCGACATCGCCAAGGCGCGTGTCGAAATCGAGTTCAACCGCAAGGACAAGAAGGAAGAGGAGGCGTAGTCGTGGACATCGACATGAGTGCCCTGCGGGGTCTGGTCCGGGAGAAGGAGATCTCCTTCGACCTGCTGGTCGAGGCGATCGAATCCGCTCTCCTCATCGCCTACCACCGCACCGAGGGGAGCTTCCGCCGCGCACGCGTCGAGCTGGACCGCACCAACGGTCACGTGGTCGTGTGGGCGAAGGAGGACCCGCGGGATCTGGAGGAGGGCCAGGAGCCCAAGGAGTTCGACGACACCCCGTCGGACTTCGGCCGGATCGCCGCCACCACCGCCAAGCAGGTGATCCTGCAGCGTCTGCGCGACGCGCAGGACGACCAGACCTTCGGCGAGTTCCTCGGCCGTGAGGGCGACGTCATCACCGGCGTCGTCCAGCAGGGCAAGGACCCGAAGAACGTCCTGGTCGACATCGGCAAGCTGGAAGCCATCCTGCCGGTGCAGGAGCAGGTGCCGGGCGAGGAGTACACCCACGGCCTGCGTCTTCGCACGTACGTCGTGCGGGTGGCCAAGGGCGTCCGCGGCCCGTCCGTGACCCTCTCGCGCACCCACCCCAACCTGGTGAAGAAGCTCTTCGCCCTGGAGGTCCCGGAGATCGCCGACGGCAGCGTCGAGATCTGCGCGATCGCCCGTGAGGCCGGTCACCGCACCAAGATCGCCGTGCGGTCCACCCGTTCGGGCCTGAACCCGAAGGGCGCCTGCATCGGCCCGATGGGCAGCCGCGTGCGCAACGTGATGGCCGAGCTGCACGGCGAGAAGATCGACATCGTCGACTGGTCGGACGACCCGGCGGAGATGGTCGCGAACGCGCTGTCACCCGCCCGGGTGAGCGAGGTCGAGGTCGTGGACTGGGACACGCGTTCCGCCCGGGTGACCGTGCCCGACTACCAGCTGTCGCTGGCCATCGGCAAGGAGGGCCAGAACGCCCGCCTCGCCGCGCGGCTCACCGGCTGGCGCATCGACATCCGCCCCGACACGGAGCAGGGCTCCGAAGAGGGTGCCGGAAACGACCGCGACCAGCGGTCGGACCGTCCGGTCCGCTAGTCCACCAGGACAGCGACCGGGAATAAACCGCTACCGGCCGGAGGTTCCCGGCCGGTAGACAGGTGATTACACGACGACGTCCGTTCGATTTTTCGCCCGTAGGGGTGAGGTCGGTGCGGGGAGGTAGACTTAAGCGTGTCTGGCCGGACGCATGTCGGCGCATGCCCTGAACGCACCTGTGTGGGGTGCCGGGAGCGAGCGGCCAAGAACGACCTGCTGCGCATCGTGGTGGCAGGGGACGCGTGCGTCCCCGATCCTCGCGGTACGCTGCCCGGCCGGGGTGCATATGTGCACCCCGCTGTGGTCTGCCTCGACCAGGCGGTACGCCGACGCGCGTTCTCCAGGGCCTTCAAGTCCTCGGGACCGTTCGACACGGCGGAGCTGCGCAAGGCCGTAGAAGGGCCGTAGAGGCACAGCGCAAGAACGAAGCAGTACGGCACGGATACCTCCGTGCGGTCAGGTACCTCGCGAGTTGGAAGTAGGTCGAGATTGCGATGAGCACTCGATGAGTACGCGATGAGTACGCCCATGAAGTAGCGACGGTCCGGCGTAACCCGGACCTAAAAGGAGCGAAGTGGCTAAGGTCCGGGTATACGAACTCGCCAAGGAGTTCGGAGTGGAGAGCAAGGTCGTCATGGCCAAGCTCCAAGAACTCGGTGAGTTTGTGCGTTCGGCGTCCTCGACAATCGAGGCCCCGGTCGTACGCAAGTTGACTGACGCACTGCAGGGCCCCGGCGGCAACGCCGGCAAGTCCGCTGCGAAGCCCGGCGCGCCCCGCAAGGCCGCGCCTGCCAAGCCCGGGGCTCCCACCCCGGGTCCCGTTGCACGTCCCGCGGCTCCCAAGCCCGGCGCCCCGGCCCCCAAGCCGGTCGTCGCCGAGGCTCCGGCCGCAGCCGCGCCCAGCGCCCCCGCCCCGGTGACTCCGGCCGCTTCCGGCCCGCGTCCCGGTCCGAAGGCACCGGCCGCCCCGAAGCCCGCCGCCCAGGCGCCGGCTCCGGTCGCGACCGAGTTCACCGCGCCGCCGTCGGCCCCCGCTGCCCCGCAGCGCGCCGAGCGTCCCGCCGGTGCGACCCCCGGCCCGCGTCCCGCGCAGCAGCGTCCGGCCGCCGCCCCGGGTCAGACCGGTGCCCGTCCCGGCGCCCCGCGTCCGGCCGGTCAGGGTGGCCAGGAGCGTCCGGCCCAGGGCCAGCGCCCCGCCGCCGGTGGTCAGGCCCCCCGTCCGGGTGGTGCCCGTCCCGCGGGTCCCCGTCCCGGCAACAACCCCTTCACCTCCGGTGGCTCCACCGGCATGGCGCGCCCGCAGGCTCCCCGCCCGCAGGGTGCTCCGCGTCCCGGTGCCCCCGGCGCCGGTGGTCAGGGTGCTCCCCGTCCGCAGGGTGGTCCCGGCGGCGCTCCGCGTCCGCAGGGTCCCGGCGGCGCCCGTCCGACCCCGGGCGGCATGCCCCGCCCGCAGGGCGGCGCTCCGCGTCCGGGTGGTGCCCCCAGTGGTAACCGTCCCAACCCCGGCATGATGCCGCAGCGTCCCGCTGCCGGTCCCCGTCCCGGTGGCGGCCCCGGCGGCGCCGGTCGCGGTCCCGGTGCAGGCGGTCGCGGTCCCGGCACCGGTGGTGCCGGTCGTCCCGCCGGTGGCGGCGGCTTCGCCGGCCGTCCGGCCGGTCCCGGCTCGCGTCCCGGTGGCGGCGGCGGCTTCGGCGGCCCCCGTCCCGGTGGTGGCGGCGGCTTCGGCGGCGGTCCCGGTGCGGGTGGCGGTGGCCGTCCCGGCTTCGCCGGTCGTCCCGGCGGCCCCGGTGGCCGTGGCGGCACGCAGGGTGCCTTCGGCCGTCCCGGCGGGCCCGCCCGTCGTGGTCGCAAGTCGAAGCGCCAGAGGCGCCAGGAGTACGAGGCCATGCAGGCCCCGTCGGTCGGCGGCGTCATGCTGCCGCGTGGTCACGGCGAGACCGTTCGCCTGTCGCGCGGTGCGTCCCTCACCGACTTCGCGGAGAAGATCAACGCCAACCCGGCGTCGCTCGTCGCCGTGATGATGAACCTCGGCGAGATGGTCACGGCGACGCAGTCCGTCTCCGACGAGACCCTCGAGATGCTGGCCGGCGAGATGAACTACGTCGTTCAGATCGTCAGCCCCGAGGAAGAAGACCGCGAGCTGCTCGAGGGCTTCGACATCGAGTTCGGCGAGGACGAGGGCGGCGAGGAATACCTCATGCCGCGTCCGCCGGTCGTGACCGTCATGGGTCACGTCGACCACGGTAAGACCCGACTCCTCGACGCCATCCGCAAGACGAACGTCGTCGCGGGCGAGGCCGGCGGCATCACGCAGGGCATCGGCGCCTACCAGGTGGGCACCGAGGTCAACGGTGAAGACCGCAAGATCACCTTCATCGACACCCCCGGTCACGAGGCGTTCACCGCCATGCGTGCCCGTGGTGCCAAGTCGACCGACATCGCGATCCTCGTGGTCGCGGCCAACGACGGCGTCATGCCGCAGACGATCGAGGCGCTCAACCACGCCAAGGCCGCCGGCGTCCCGATCGTCGTCGCGGTCAACAAGATCGACGTCGAGGGTGCCGACCCGGTCAAGGTGCGCGGTCAGCTCACCGAGTTCGGTCTGGTCGCCGAGGAGTACGGCGGCGACACGATGTTCGTCGACATCTCCGCCAAGCAGGGTCTGCACATCGACTCCCTGCTGGAGGCCGTCGTCCTCACCGCCGACGCCTCGCTCGACCTGCGCGCCAACCCGGAGCAGGACGCTCAGGGTATTGCGATCGAGTCCCACCTCGACCGTGGCCGCGGTGCCGTCGCCACCGTCCTCGTCCAGCGCGGTACCCTCCGCGTCGGCGACACGATGGTCGTGGGCGACGCCTACGGCCGCGTGCGCGCCATGCTCGACGACAAGGGCAACAACATCGAGGAAGCGGGTCCCGCGACCCCCGTCCTGGTCCTGGGTCTCACCAACGTCCCCGGCGCCGGCGACAACTTCCTCGTCGTCGACGAGGACCGCACCGCCCGTCAGATCGCCGAGAAGCGTGCTGCGCGTGAGCGCAACGCCAACTTCGCCAAGCGCGTCCGCCGGGTGTCCCTGGAAGACCTCGACTCGGTCCTCAAGGCCGGTCTCGTCCAGGAACTCAACCTCATCATCAAGGGCGACTCGTCCGGTGCGGTCGAGGCCCTCGAGTCCTCGCTGCTCCAGCTCGACGTCGGCGAAGAGGTCGACATCCGCGTCCTGCACCGTGGTGTGGGTGCGGTCACCGAGTCGGACATCTCGCTGGCGATGGGCTCCGACGCCATCGTCATCGGTTACAACGTCCGTGCGGTCGGTCGCGCCGCGCAGATGGCGGACCGCGAGGGCGTCGACGTCCGCTACTACTCGGTGATCTACCAGGCCATCGAGGAGATCGAGGCGGCCCTGAAGGGTCTCCTCAAGCCGGAGTACGAAGAGGTCGAGCTCGGTACGGCGGAGGTCCGCGAGGTCTTCCGCTCGTCCAAGCTGGGCAACATCGCGGGTGTTCTCATCCGCTCCGGCGAGGTCAAGCGCAACACCAAGGCGCGGCTCCTGCGCGATGGCAAGGTCATCGCCGAGAGCCTCACCATCTCCGGTCTGCGCCGCTTCAAGGACGACGTCACCGAGATCCGTGAAGGCTTCGAGGGCGGTATCAACCTCGGTAGCTACAACGACATCAAGATCGACGACGTCATCGCGACGTACGAGATGCGCGAGAAGCCGCGCGCGTAAGCACGCGGCGGTTCGCACCCTCTCGGTTCGTACCGTGTCGTAACCCCGGGGCCGGTCGGCGGAATATCCGTCGATCGGCCCCGGCCGTTGCGTGTACGGTTCTGGTGTCCCTGCCGGGCGATGGCCCGGCAGGTCACCGAACCCGAACCGGCGGGACATCCGGCCACCGCATGTACGTGGGGACTCTGTCCTTCGATTTGCTCCTCGGCGATGTTCATTCGTTGAAGGAGAAACGCTCCGTCGTCCGGCCCATCGTCGCCGAGCTCCAGCGCAAGTTCTCTGTGAGCGCGGCCGAGGTGGGCGATCAGGACCTGCACCGCAGGGCCGAGATAGGGGTCGCTCTGGTGACCGGGGACACGAGCTTTTTGTCGGACGTACTGGACCGCTGTGAGCGGCTGGTCGCGGCACGTCCGGAAGTGGAGCTGCTGTCGGTACGACGGCGGATCCACGGTGATGACGACTGACTGCAAGAAAATGAAGGAGACGGACCAGTGGCCGACAACGCGCGCGCGAAGAAGCTGGCAGACCTCATCCGGGAGGTGGTCGCCCAGAAGCTCCAGCGTGGGGTCAAGGACCCGCGTCTCGGTACGCACGTGACGATCACGGACACCCGGGTCACCGGTGACCTGCGGGAGGCCACGGTCTTCTACACGGTGTACGGCGACGACGAGGACCGTGCCAGTGCGGCAGCCGGGCTGGAGAGCGCCAAGGGCGTCCTGCGCTCGGCGGTCGGCCAGGCGGCCGGCACCAAGTTCACCCCCACGCTGACCTTCGTGGCGGACGCCCTCCCGGAGAACGCGAAGACCATCGAGGACCTCCTCGACAAGGTCCGCGCCTCCGACGCCCAGGTGCGCGAGGCGTCCTCGGGCGCCACGTTCGCGGGCGAGGCCGACCCGTACAAGAAGCCGGGCGAGGACGAGGACGCAGCCGCGGAATGAGCACTGACCGCACCCCGCCGCCGGACGGCCTTGTCATCGTCGACAAGCCGTCCGGCTTCACTTCGCACGACGTGGTCGCCAAGATGCGCGGGATCGCCAGGACCCGCCGCGTCGGCCACGCCGGCACGCTCGACCCGATGGCCACGGGCGTCCTCGTCCTCGGCGTGGAGAAGGCCACCAAGCTGCTCGGCCACCTCGCGCTGACCGAGAAGGAGTACCTCGGTACGATCCGCCTCGGGCAGAACACCCTGACCGACGACGCCGAGGGCGACCTCACCTCCTCCACCGACGCCTCCGGGGTGACCCGCGAGGCCGTGGACGAGGGCATCGCCAAGCTTTCCGGCGAGATCATGCAGGTCCCGTCGAAGGTCAGCGCCATCAAGATCAACGGCGTACGGTCCTACAAGCGCGCCCGTGACGGCGAGGACTTCGAGATCCCGGCCCGCCCGGTCACCATCTCCTCGTTCCAGGTCTACGACATGCGCGAGGCCGAGGCCGAGGACGGCACCAAGGTCGTCGACCTCGTCGTCTCCGTCGTCTGCTCCAGCGGTACGTACATCCGCGCCCTCGCGCGCGACCTGGGCGCCGACCTCGGCGTCGGCGGCCACCTCACGGCGCTCCGGCGCACCCGGGTGGGCCCGTACAAGCTGGACAAGGCGCGCACCCTGGACCAGCACCAGGAGGAGCTCACCGTCATGCCGATCGCCGAGGCGGCGGCCGCGGCGTTCCCGCGCTGGGACCTCGACGCCCGGCGCGCCGCACTGCTCGGCAACGGCGTGCGGCTGGAGATGCCGGAGGAGTACCCCGTGGGCAGGACCGTCGCGGTCTACGGGCCGCAGGGCACGCTCCTCGGGCTGGTCGAGAACAAGGGCGGCAAGGCGAAGTCCCTGGCGGTCTTCGTCTGACGCGCCGGCCGCCGGGTCGTGCCCGGCGGCGCGCGACGTCGTTCGACGTGGAGCGGTGAGCGCTCGAAGACCGCTGCTCACCGCTCCACGACCCCCCTCGGGTAGGTCTCTATCCACCCGGACCCCCGTATTCACCCGTCCGAGCAGGCGCTCGGAGTGAATGGAGGGAGCGAAGGGGGGCGCTTTCGCGACGCGTGCTTTTCGCGCTGATCTTCACCGACCTACCGTCGTGAGCACGGGCGTGGCGGGGAGCGGGTGCGGCGATGGCGTTCACGGGCGGTACGGGCGGTACGGCTGGTTCGGGCGGTGACGGTGCCGAGGGCGCCGGGGGCGCCGCATGCGGCGCGGCCGACCCGGAGCGCGAGGTGGGACTGGTCGGGATCTTCGATCCGGCCGGGCATCCGCGGGGGAGCGGCTTCGTCGCCGACGACCGCGGGACGGTGCTGACCGCCCACGAAGCGGTGGCGGGCCTCGACCGGGTCCTGCTGCGCGGGGCCGGGGAACGCGCCCGGCTCACCGCGGCCGACCAGGTGACCCTGCTGCCGGGGACCGCGCTGGCGCTCGTACGGACCGACGGACTCGGGGTGCGGCCGCTGCCGGTGGCCGCGCGGGAGGCGGTGGAGCCGGGGGCGTACGTCCGGCTGGCCGCGCGGGGCTGGCGGCAGGCGCGGGTGCTCGGGGGCGCGCAGGTCACCTACCGGGCGGTCGCGGACCGGGCGGGGGACGGCGGGCCGTGGCCCGTCGCCGCGGCGGTGGAACTGGCCATCGGCACCGACGGCCGGGACGCCCTCCGGCTGGGCGGGGAGGTCTGCGGAGGTCCCGTGCTGGACGCCGGGACCGGGTCGGTGCTCGCGGTCGTGAGCACCGCACTCCAAGCGGACCGGCGCTCCGGAACCTTCGTGGTCCCCCTGCACGCGGCGGCCGCCGCCGACCCGCGCGGCCCCCTCGCCGAACTCCTGGCCCGCAACGCCGCGACCGTCCCCGGCTACGGGAACGACCTGAACCTCGCCGGAGCCCTCCAGCTGACCGGGATGACGGTGGGACCCGCCGTCCCCGCGCCCGCCGTGGAGGCGGTGGAACGGGCGGGCACCGTCCGGGAGTTCGAGGAGTTCCTCGCCTCCGGACGACCGGTGCTGGGCCTGGTCGGCGAGCCGGGCACGGGCCGCACCACGGAGCTGGCCGCCCTGGCCGCCCGCCGGGCCCGGGGCCGCGAACCGGCCCCGACGGTGTGGCTGCGCGGCGCCGACCTGCTGGCCGCCGACGGCTCCCTCGGCGAAGCGGTGGGGCGGGCGCTGTCGGAAGCGGCCCGGATCGTGGCCGCACCCCGGACCCCGACCGTCGATCCGGAGCTCGGGGAACGGGTGGCGGCGCTGGCCGTACGCGCCCGGCGGCCGCTGCTGGTCCTGCTGGACGCGCCGGAGGAGATGCCGCCGCACCTGGCCCACCGGCTGGCGGACTGGACCACCGGCACGGCGGCCTGGCTGAGCCGGACCGGCGCGCGGCTGATCGTGGCGGGGCGGCCGGAACACTGGGAGCGGGCCGGGGCGCTCTATCCGCCCGAGGCCCTGCACACCCCCGGCCGCCCGGCCCGCCGCCTCCCCCCGGCGCTGCGGCTCGGCGACCTGACCCCGCAGGAGGCGGCGCTGGCCCGGTCCCGCTACGGCGTCCCGGACGACGGCGTCCACCCGCTGGCCGCCCGCCACCCGCTGGCGCTGCGGCTGCTGTCGGACGTCCGCGCGGCCGGGGTCACCTCGGGCCGGCCCTCCCGGAACGAGACCTTCGCGGCCCACCTGGACCTGATGTGCCTGCGCGTCGCGGTCCGCGTATCGGCCGCCCCGCCGACCGCGGACCCCGAGCCGGACCCGGGGGAGCGCGACGGTCCGTACGGGATCTCCGACACGCCGGGCCCGGAGCCGGAGCCGGAGCCGGAGCCGGCGGGGCCGTCCGCGTCCGGGTCCGGGGCCGCGTTCGAGGGCGAGGGCGAGGGCGAGGCGCACGACGCTCCCGGCTGGTGGCTGCCGCCCGACCCGCGGGCGCCCCGCGAAGGCGACGGCACGGACTCCGGCCCGGATCCGGAGCCGGATGCGGATGCGGATCCGGGGGCCGGGCGCGGGCCCGCGGGAGGGGCCGGGTCCGGGGTGCACGGGCCCGGGGTCCGGCGGTTGGCGGCCCGCGTCGCCGGGCGCGTGCACGAGGCGGCGCGGCGGTGCCTGGGGCCCGGGCAGGGGCAGTTGGACCGGGCCTCCTTCGAGGAGCTCTTCCCCTGGCGCACCGGCTGGGCCTCGGCCGTGCTCGCCGAGGGGCTGCTCGTGCCCGCCGGGCCCGGCGGCTACCGGCTCGCCCACGAGGAGCTGTCCGACTGGCTCCAGGCCGCCCACCTCGACGTGCCGAGCGCCCTCGACACCCTGGTCCACCACCCCGACGCCGCCCTGGGGCTCCCGGTCCCGCGCCACCGGATCGGACCGGTGCTGGAGGCCCTCCTGCTGCTGCCCGACCCGGCCCTGACCGGGGTCCTCACCCGGCTCGTGGAGGCCTTGAACCTGCTGGCCGAGCGCGCGGACGCGGCGAGCGCGGAGAACGACGGGGACCGGGGCTGGTGGGCGGGGCGGCTCGTGCGCGGGGCCCTGCTGCGCCGCGCCGACGCCCTGCCCCACCTCCCCGTCCTGCACGCCCTCGCCGAGCACGTCTCGCGCGCCGGTCCCGGGGAGTTCGGCGGCTGGTTCTGGAACCGGCTGCGGTTGCCCGAAGCCGACCGCCTCGACCTGCTGCGCCGCCTGCTCCCGGCGGACCCGGCGCCGGATCCGGCCGCCCCCGACGGGGACCGCTTCCTCGACGCCGCGGCCCGCCGCCTCGCCCGCGACGCCCGCTCCGTCCAGCCGCTGCTCTGCGCCTGGTTCGGCGACGAGCGCCGCCTGCACGGCCGTCCCGGGGCCACCGTCGCCACCGCCGCCCAGGCCCTGCTGCACACGCACCGCCGCTTCGCGGTGGACGACCTCGCCGAGGCGCTCGTCACCGCCGCGCACCCCCGCGCCGACGAGCTGCTCTCCGTACTCGCCGAGGAGGAGCCCTCCGCCGTCAGCCGCGCCGTGGACCGCTGGGCCCACGACGAGCGCCCGGAACGCCGGGTCGCGGCCGCCGCGTACGGACTGGCGGCCGCCCCGCACGTGCGCACCCCCGCGGACCGGGAGCTGCTCCGCTTCGCCGCCCGGGCGCTCCTCGCCCGCCCGGCCGACGCCTCGCTGCACGGCACCGCCCTCGCGATCCTGCTGCGCGACCCGCAGGAGCGGGCCCGATACCTGCCGGACGCGCTCGCCTGCTTCCGCACGCGCGGCTCCCGGCTGCCCGCCGCCGAGCTGGTGGCCGCGCTGCCCGTCCTGCCCGACCAGGACGCCGTCTTCGACGCGCTCGCCGACCGGGCCGACGGCGAGGTGCTGCGGGCGCTGGCCGTGCTGACCACGCCCGCGCTGGCCCGTCGGGCCGCCGAGCTGGTCCGGGCCCACCTCGCCCGGCACCCCGAGGACGCCCCGCACGCGGCCGCCTTCGTGCACCACCGCCTGGGGCAGGGTCCCTGTGCCGGGCCGGTGCTGCGCCCCCTGGTGCTGCACCTGCTGGACGGGCCCGTCGGCGTGCGGACCGCGCTCGCCGAGGTGCTCGCGGCGCCGGGCGGGGACGACGCGTACGCGCTGCGGGACGAGCTGGTCGACGTACTCCTCGACACGGAGAACGACGTGCGGGTGCTGGACGCCCTGCTCGGCGCCGTGGCGCTCGGCGCGGGCGCGCGGCCCGCCGAGCGGAGCCGGGAGCTGCTGCGGCGCACCGGGCGCGGGCTGCTGCGCGCGCCGGGCGGTGCGGCCGTCTTCGACCGGCGCGCGGTCGAGCTGGCGCGCGCCGTCCCCGCCTTCGGGGCGCTGGCGGCCCGCTGGTTGGCGCAGGACGCGGCGGAGGCGGCCGCGCTCCTCGGGCCCAGCGCGCGGCGGATGATCGAGACGCTGCGCCCGGACTCGAGGGCGCCTTGACGTGCCCCTGACCTGAGGCAGATGCCGATGCGGGCCCCGGAGCACCGGCATGGCAGTCTTAGACCTGCAATCTCTACAGGTACGACACGGGTTCGGGCGAGGAGCGGTCACAGTGCAGCGCTGGCGTGGCTTGGAGGACATCCCCCAGGACTGGGGACGCAGCGTCGTCACCATCGGCTCGTACGACGGTGTGCACCGGGGTCATCAGCTGATCATCGGACGGACGGTGGAGCGGGCGCGCGAGCTGGGCGTACCGTCCGTCGTCGTCACCTTCGACCCGCACCCCAGCGAGGTCGTGCGCCCCGGCAGCCACCCGCCGCTGCTGGCCCCGCACCACCGGCGCGGCGAACTGATGGCCGAGCTGGGCGTCGACGCGCTGCTGATCCTGCCGTTCACGGCGGAGTTCTCGCAGCTCTCCCCGGCCGACTTCATCGTGAAGGTCCTGGTCGACAAGCTGCACGCGCGCACCGTCATCGAGGGCCCGAACTTCCGCTTCGGCCACCGGGCCGCCGGGAACGTCGCCTTCCTCGCGGAGCTGGGCGCCACCTACGACTACGAGGTCGAGGTCATCGACCTGGTCGTGCGCGGCACGGCGGGCGGCGGCGAGGCCTTCTCCTCCACGCTCGTGCGCCGACTGGTCGCCGAGGGCGACATGGAGGGCGCGGCCGAGATCCTCGGACGGCCGCACCGGGTCGAGGGCGTCGTGGTGCGCGGTGCGCAGCGCGGCCGCGAGCTGGGCTACCCGACGGCGAACGTCGAGACCCTGCCGCACACGGCGATCCCGGCGGACGGCGTCTACGCGGGCTGGCTGACGGCCGACGGCGAGCGGATGCCCGCGGCGATCTCGGTCGGCACGAACCTGCAGTTCGACGCCACCGAGCGGACGGTCGAGGCGTACGCGATCGACCGCGTGGGGCTGGACCTCTACGGGCTGCACGTGACGGTCGACTTCCTGGCGTACGTGCGCGGGATGGCGAAGTTCGAGTCGCTGGACGGCCTGCTGGAGGCGATCGCGGACGACGTGAAGCGGGCGCGGGTGCTGACCGACGTCTACGACGCGGAGCGCTGACCGGCGACCTCGACGCGCAGCGCCGGCCGAGCGGTCGGCGCCACGGGGAACGGGCGAGGGCCCGTACCGTCCACCGGACGGTACGGGCCCTCGCTGTTCGCCGGTGGCGCTACTGGCGCGGGTCCTGCGGCGGGGCCGGAGGCTGCTGCGGCCAGCCCTGGCCGGGCTGGGGCTGCTGCGGCGGGTACGGCTGGCCGTAGGGCTGCGGGGGCTGCTGCTGGGGATGGGGCTGCGCGGGCGGCTGCTGCTGCGGCTGCTGGGGGGCGTAGGGCTGCTGCGGCTGCGGCTGGCCGTACGGGGAGTGCGGGGGGTAGGGGTACGGCTGCGCGGGCTGCGGCGGTTGGGGCTGCTGCGGTGCCTGTGCCGGTGCCTGTGCGGCGTGGGGCGGGCCCTGCTGCCAGTGCGGCTGCGGCTGGGACTGCTGCGCGCGGACGAAGTCCTCGGCGACCAGGGCGGAGAGGTTGAAGTACGCCTCGCGCGTCTTGGGCCGCATCATGTCGAGGTCCACTTCGGCGCCGGCGGACAGGTGCTCGTCGAACGGCACCACGACCACCCCCCGGCAGCGGGTCTCGAAGTGCTGGACGATGTCCTCGACCTTGATCATCTTGCCGGTCTCGCGGACCCCCGAGATCACGGTGATCGAGCGCGAGACGAGGTCGGCGTACCCGTGGGCGGAGAGCCAGTCGAGCGTGGTGCTGGCGCTGCTCGCACCGTCCACGGACGGGGTCGAGATGATGATCAGCTGATCGGCCAGGTCCAGGACCCCGCGCATCGCGGAGTAGAGGAGCCCGGTGCCCGAGTCCGTGAGGATGATCGGGTACTGGCGGCCCAGCGTGTCGATCGCGCGCCGGTAGTCCTCGTCGTTGAAGGTCGTCGAGACGGCCGGGTCCACGTCGTTGGCGATGATCTCCAGCCCGGAGGGGGCCTGCGAGGTGAACCGCCGGATGTCCATGTACGAGTTCAGGTACGGGATGGCCTGGACGAGGTCGCGGATCGTCGCCCCCGTCTCGCGGCGCACGCGGCGCCCGAGGGTGCCGGCGTCCGGGTTCGCGTCGATCGCCAGGATCTTGTCCTGGCGCTCGGTGGCCAGCGTCGCGCCGAGGGCGGTGGTGGTCGTGGTCTTGCCGACGCCGCCCTTGAGACTGATGACGGCGATGCGGTAGCAGGACATGACCGGGGTGCGGATCAGGTCCAGCTTGCGCTGGCGCTCCGCCTCGGCGGCCTTGCCGCCGAAGCGGAAGAGGCCCGCCGCGCCGCCGGAGCCGCCCGCGCGGTTGCTCTTCGGCTTCTGCTTGTTGCGCAGGAGGCGGTCGGAGGACAGCTCCACGGCGGCCGTGTAGCCGAGCGGGGCGCCGCCCGTGGGGGAGCCCGCGGGGTAGCGGGGGTCCTGCGGGCCGGGCGCGCCGGGGCCGCCGGGCTGCGGCCACTGCTGGCCGAGCCGGGGGTCGCCCTGCGGCGGTGCCTGCGGGGTCTGAGGGGGCTGGGGTGCGTGCGGGGGCTGTTGCGCCTGCGGCTGGCCCCAAGGGGTGCCGCTCTGGGGCGGGTTGGGCGCGGCCGGGTAGCCGTAGCCGGGTGGTGCGGTGGGCGCCGGGGCGGGTACGGGCGCCGGTACCGGTACCGGTACCGGTGCGGGGGCCGGGGGGTACCCGTACCCCTGCTGCGGATCGGCGGCGGGCTCGTCCACGGGGTGCGAGGGGAACGCGGGCGGCAGCGGCGGCAGTTCGGTCGGCGCCGCGGGAGCGGGCCAGGGCGGCCCGGGAACGGCGTCCTGCGGCTCGTCGGCGGCCGCGGCGGGGGCCGGTGCGGGCGCGTACGGAGCCGGGAAGGGCGCCGGGAACGGCGAACTCCCCTCGCCCGCGGGCGCGTCGGCCGCGCCGCGGTACGGGTCCGGCGCACCGCTCTGCGGCGCGGACGCGGGGGCGGCTTCCTGCGGGGCGTCGACGCCGGCCGCCGGGGTCGGCCCGGCGGCGCCGGACAGCGGTACGGGCGAGCCGTCGGCCGGGGTCGCTCCCGGGCCGGTCGAGGCGGCGGAGCCCTCCGGGAACGCGGTCACCGCGTCACCCGCGGGGGTGAACCCGGAACCACCGCTCCCACCCGTCGCCGCACCCGCGTCGGCGGAGCGGGGCGCGAGGTCGTCCGCGACCGGGGCCGCGGCGGCCGCGCCGGGGTACGACGCGTCCGCCGGGGTGCCCGCACCCGGAAGCGCGGAGTGGGGGCCACCACCGGGCGCCTGCGCACCGGCGTCGGGCGTGCCCGGGTCCGTGCCGGACGCCCCCGGGAACGGCGTCACCGCAGCGGCGCCCGCGGGAGCGGCGGGGTAGGGCGCGAGGCCGTCCCCGACCGGTCCGGCGTCAGGAGCGCCCAGGGGCGCAGCACCCGCACCCGGGTACGGCGCGACGTCACCGGCGGCCGGTGCACCGGGGTACGGCGAGGCGTCGATTGCGGCCGGTGCGCCCGGCAGCGGCGGGACGTCACCCCCGGCCGGTGCGCCCGGCAGCGGCGAGGTGCCACCCGCGGCCGGTGCGCCCAGGTGTGCCGAGGCGTCGACCCCGGCCGGTGTGCCGGGGTACGGCGAGGCGTCGATTGCCGCCGGTGCGCCCGGGTACGGCGAGGTGCCACCGGCGGCCGGTGCGTCCGGGTGCGGGGAGACGTCACCCGCGGCCGGTGCGCCGGGGTGCGAAGTGGCGCCCGTGGGTGTGCCGGGGTACGGCGCGGTGCCACCCGGGGCCGGGTACGGCGCCGGGGTCCCGGGTGCGGGCGCGTCGGCCGCGGCGGGGTGCGGCGCGCCCGTGGGGGCGGCGCCGGTCGGGGCCGCGTCCGCGCCCGGAACGCGCGCCGGCGGGAACGGGGAGCCGCCCGTCGGCTCGGCGGGGCCGGGGGCCGCGGGCTGCGCCGGGACCGGCGCGATCCGCATCGTCGACGGGGAGGTGATGTCCCCCGGCCGGTGCGGCTCGAACCCGCTGCCCGCCGGGAGGTCCGGCGGGGTCGGGCCCGCCGGCGCGTCCTGTGTGTACCAGGCCGGCGGGGTGTAGTCGATGGTGAACTCGCCCGTCAGCTCGGGCTCCGCGTCGGACTGATCGTCCGTCGGGACGTTCCACGTCCCGCCGCGGCTCTCGTTCCGATCGCCGTTCACTGGTCCTCCTGGTCTGGTCGAACACCGGGCCGGCGCCCCCATCGGCACCGCGCCCACGGTCAGCCTAATCGCGCCCGGCGATGGCCCGCGGCCCCGACCCGTCACCGGCGCGGACGCCCCACGGGTCGGTCCGGTTCCGGTCGCGTGCCGTCGGCCCGCCCGCGCGCCCGGCCCCGCGGCCGGGACGGATGCGCGACGGGCGCGTACGAAGACGCCTGCCCGCCCGGCGCCCGGCGCAAGCCGGGCGGACCCGACGGGCTGCGCACACCCCCGCCCACGACGCCCACGACGCCCACGAGACCCCCCCGTCCCCGGGGACACCCCCGCCACCGGCAACCACCGAGTCCACGACCATCCGGCCGAGGGCGCCGCGCGGATCCCGTCGACCGGTCCGCTCAGTCGATCCGTCGGGCTGCCCCCAGCAGCCCCGTCTCCGCGTCCGTGCCCTGCGTCATCACGAACTGCCGGTCCCGCGGCGTGCACCAGAGCGTCACGCCGTCGCCGAGCGTGGGCAGCGACTCCACCGCGCCGCGCGGCAGGTTCATCAGGCGGCCGAGCTGGTCCGCCTCGTCGGGGGACACCCGCTGCACCCCCACCAGGGAGGACTGCTGGAGCAACCTCGGCGCGGTCGGGCTCAGATACGGCAGCAGGGTCAGCACGGACTGCCAGGGCCCGGCCACCACCCGGCCGCGCGGCGGGCGCATCCCGCAGTCGCGGATCACCAGCACCGGGCTACCGGCCGAAGCGCCCTGCGGGGGCACCCGGCCCACCTCGTGCAGGGTCACGCACTGCTGGCCGCCGCCCGCGGCCTGCGCCAGCCCCGACCAGACCTGCGCGCGTCCGGTCTCCACGGCCACCCGGGCCCCGGTCGCCGCCGCGCGCAGCGCGAGCACCTGGGCCGTCCACAGGCCGCCGATGAGGGTGACCTCGTACGGCGCGGGGCGGTTGATGCCGAGCACCGCGGGTCGGCCGTCGGCGTCCACGCCGATGACCACGCCGTCGTCCCCGATCGGCAGGGCCAGCGCGTCCAGGTCCGCGGCGGGCATCGCGTGCCGCTCCCGGCGCGGGCCGACCAGCCCGTATCCCACTCTCATCGTGATCCCACCGTCATCGTGCGCCGCCGAGGGGCAGCGAGGCCAGTACGCCCGGCAGCTGTTCGCGGTCCAGTCGGACCAGCGCGGTCTTCACCCCGCGCGCGGTGGTCTCCAACGCCCGCCGCGCGGCGACCAGTTCCTCGTCGCTGCGCCCGGTGATGCGGACGTGTCCCGTCAGGGTGACCCCGTGCCGCTCGGCCGGGGCGAGGGTCAGGCTGAAGTTGGTGGCCAGCGCGGGCAGCGAGGTGAGCAGCGCGACGAACTGCGGCAGCGGCGCCGCGCCGCCGCCCAGCTGCGGCCAGCGGGAGATCCAGTACGTCGTGTGCCGCCGGTCGTCGCAGCGCCAGGTCCGCGGGGTCTCCTCGGTGCGCCGCCCGGGCGTGCCCGCGCGGCCCGCCGCGCGGCCCGCCTGGGTGATCGCCATCGGGTTCGCGCACGAGGAGGTCGCCAGCGCGGCCGTCAGCTCCTGCTCGGTCAGGACCGTGGCCCGGAAACCGGCTCCGGCGAGGCGGCTCGCCAGCTGGTCGGCGGCCCGCACCACGCAGCGCTGCGCTCCGGCCAGGCCGCCGCCGCGCGCGGCGACCGCCTCCGGGCACAGCTCGGGGTCGAGCTTGAGCGCGATCCAGGTGAGGCGGACGGCCGGGGTGCCGGTCAGGGCCTGGAGGGGCGCGTAGTTGCGGGTGGCCATCGACTGGGCGGGCAGGTGCGGGGCGGGCGCGGGCTGGGTGTGCTGCACCAGCTGCGCCGACTCCAGCCGGATGCCGTCCACTTCGAGGACGTCCCGGACGATGCCGAGCGGCAGCGGCCGCGCGGAGCGGTCCGGGCGCAGCGCCGTCGCGTCCATGTCGACCTGGACGACCGCGGTCAGGAAGGTCCCGTCGCCGATCATGCCGACCGGGCGGCGGTCGCGGTCGCTGAACGTGCAGGTCCGCAGCGCCGGATCGGCCTCGACGAGCGGGGCCAGCCCCGGCTCGGTGCCCGTGGGCACGGGGGAGGAGGCGGCCCGGCGGCGGCGCGCGCGCAGCGCGAGCGCGGTGCCGATCCACTCGGGCAGCGAGCGTTGGTGGCGACGGACGACCGCCAGCAGGAGGAGCACGGCCGCCAGCACACCGGCCGGCACCAGCAGCAGCGGGTCCACCACCCAGGCGACGAGCAGCACCGCGGCCGCGACCTGGACCAGGACGAGCTGTTGCAATCGGAACGGTCCGAACCGCCCCGGGGTCGACCGGGGGTGTGGTGTCACACCCGACGCGGTACTCGAATTCCCCGTGCGTTCCCGGGCGGACGGTGTGCCGCGCTCCGGTGCGGCCTCGGCCGCACGCCGCTGCCTCGCGGTCGTCCTCACTCGCGGACCTCCCCTTCCCGGGGCCGCGCCCCGTGAGTTCCGACGGTGCGGCACCTGCCCGCGTGACCCCGGAATCTCCCCTAACCACCCCAACAAGCCCTGATTACCCCGGTACGGGAGGCACGGAGCGGCGCCCTCACCCTACCCGGCCCCTGCACACCCTCCGTCAACAGGCATAGTAGGTGCCCGGTCCGACAATCGAGGCTCGGGGACCGGACCCACCGACCGGGCCGTGCGGGGAGAAGCAGGCGGTCATGGCATCACGACGCGATGAGCTGAACGCGTACACCTTTGCGAAGCGGCGCACCGTCGCCGCGTTCCTCCAGCCGTCCGCCACCGGCACCGAGGAGGGCGCGCCGCGCCCCCTGCGCGCGGCCGTGCCGGGACTGGTGGTCGGAGCGCTGATCCTCGCCGCGTTCGGCGCGTGGGGCATGTTCAAGTCCCAGGCCCCCAAGGGATGGGCCGACCCGGGCGCCAAGGTCATCGTCGGCAAGAACTCGACGACCCGGTACGTGGTCCTCACCACGAAGGACGGCGGCAAGACGCAGACCCGACTGCACCCCGTCCTCAACCTGGCGTCCGCCCGGCTGCTCCTGGACCCGGACAAGTTCCAGGTCATCCAGGTCGACGACAAGCTCCTCGACGGGGGCAAGCCCCCGCGCGGCCCGATCATCGGCATCCCCTACGCCCCCGACCGGCTGCCCGCCCCCGCCGACGCGGGCAAGGCCAAGCGCTGGGCCGTCTGCCAGCAGCCGGGCGGCAACGGGCACGGGGTGCAGACCGCCGCCTTCGTCCTCGCCGACCGCGAGGCCCCCCTGCTGGACGACTCCCGCCGGGTCGCCGACGGCCAGGTGCTGTACGTCCAGAGCTCCGGCCCGACCAAGGAACGCTTCCTGGTCGACGCCACGGGCACCAAGTACAAGTTCCCCGAGGGCGCCGCCGGCAGCCCGGCTGCCTCCGACGCCCAGAAGCTCACCAACGCCCTGGTCGGCAGCGGCACTCCGCAGCAGGTCACCGACCAGTGGCTGGCCACCCTGAAGCCCGGCGAGGACCTCGGCTTCCCCCAACTGCCCGGCGCCGTGGGCGCGGACGCGGGCGTGTCCGGGCTGAGCACCGCCGACAACCGGGTCGGCATGGTGCTGCGCGCGGTCACCGGCTCCGGCCCGCAGCACTACGTGGTGCTGCCCGGCGGCAAGGTCTCCCCGGTCACCGAGTTCGTCGCCTGGCTGCTCATCAACGCCCCGGCGACCGACAAGCTCAACATGACGGGCAAGCCGCGCGAGGTGGACCTGCAGTCCCTCAGCCCGGACCCCGTCCCCTTCCGGGGCGACGCCCGCTGGCCCGCGAAGAAGTCCGCGCAGATCAACCGGACCCCCGCGGCCGGCGCCCCCGCCCCCGCCGCGGGCTCCGGTCAGAGCCCCGACCGCGACACCGTCTGCAACGTCCTGCGCGGCGTCGACGGCCAGGGCAACCAGACGATGAGCACCTGGGCGGGCACCGGCTTCCCCGTCGACATCACCGCGAGCGGCACCAGCGCGTACGTCACCCCCGGCTCGGGGCTCCTCTACACCCAGACCCAGGGCAACCAGGGCACCGCCGGCGGCACCCTCTTCCTCGTGACCGACACCGGCCTGCGCTACGCCGTCCAGGCCAACGGGGACAGCGACGCCGAGCACTCGAAGATCGGCGCGGCCGACCCCAAGGCGAAGGGTTCCGACGGCCGCCCCGAAGCCAGCCAGGCGCAGATCCGGCTGGGCTACGGCAACGTCGTACCGTCCCTGGTGCCGATCGCGTGGTCCGAGTTCCTCTCGAAGGGCCCCCGGCTGGACACCAACGCCGCGCGCCAGCCCCAGGGTTCGTGAGGACGCCGATGCCGACCCAGAAGCCGAAGGCGGCGCGCCGCCGGGTCGCGCTCCGCGCCACGGCCCTCGCCCTGACTACCGCGGCGACCCTGACGTCCGCCGCCGCGGCCGCGACGACGGCCCGGACCACCGGGGCGGCCCCGACCGTCCGGCTCGCCGGTGCGGGCGAGTGCACCTTCCCCATGAAGAAGCAGATCGCCGACCGGCCCTGGGCCCTGCAGCGCCTGCTGCTGGACGCGCTGTGGGCCAAGACCAAGGGCAAGGGCGTCCGGGTCGCCGTCATCGACACCGGCGTGGACCGGGCCAACCCGCAGCTGGCCTCCGCCGTGGACATCGGGGCCGGCAAGGACTACATCGACCCCAAGGGCGGCGACGGCACGACCGACACCGTCGGCCACGGCACCAAGGTGGCCGGTCTGATCGCGGCCCGCCCCCAGGAGGGCACCGGCTTCGTCGGGCTGGCCCCCGAGGCCACGATCATCCCGATCCGGCAGAACGACGACAAGGAAACCGGCAAGGCCGACACCCTGGCCGCCGCCATCCGGCACGCGATCGCCCAGAAGGCCCAGATCATCAACATCTCGCAGGACACCACCCTGCCGATGGCCGAGGACTCCGACCTCGGCAGGGCCGTCAAGGAGGCCGTGGCCGCCGACATCGTCGTGGTCGCCTCCGCGGGCAACGACGGCATGGACGGCCAGAAGCGCAAGACCTACCCGGCCGCCTTCCCCGGCGTGCTCGCCGTCGCCTCCGTGGACCGCAACAACGAGCGCGCCGCCTTCTCCCAGCCGGGACCCTTCGTCGGCGTCGCGGCGCCCGGCGTGGACATGGTCTCGACCGTTCCCGGCTTCGGCCAGTGCGTGGACAACGGCACCAGCTTCTCCGCGCCGTACGTCGCCGGCCTCGCGGCCCTGCTGCGCGCCCAGAACCCCCAGTGGACCGCCCCGCAGATCATCTGGCAGATCGAGCAGTCCGCCGAGCGCGCCGTCAACGGCCGCGACGACTACGTCGGTTGGGGCGTCGTCGACCCGGTCCGCGCGGTGGCCGCCGACAGCGCCGCGCCGCCGTCCGGGCCGCCGAGCGCCGACCCGGGACCGCCGCCTGCGGCCGCGCCCGAAGCCGCGCCGCTCGTTCTCGACGAGACCGCGCAGGAGCGCCAGACGCGCGTGGGGACGTACGCTCTGGGGATCGGATCCGTCCTGATCACCGTCATCGCCGGAGCGGCGGCGGTGGCCCGGGAGAGGCGCCGCAGAAGGCGCCGAACCGGACCAAGCACCCCTGCGTAGAACGGAACACGGGTTTGCACTCCGGGAACCGAACTCCTGCCCGGGCATACTTGTTGGGCCTGTCCTATGAAGTGGCTACAGTGTCAGTGGACTTCACAAGTGTGATGACGGGAGAGAACCGACATGGCGATGAACCTTCAAGTCGATGACGAAAAGAAGGTCAAGCTCGCGGATGAGATCAACACGTACCACTCTGATCTCTCGGGCCGCATCAACCGCCTGAACGACGTCGTCGACCGCATCCAGGCCGGCTGGCAGGGTGCCGCCAGCAAGGAGTACGACGTACTCCAGCGCGGCGTCAACGACAACATGAACAAGATCAAGCAGCGCCTGATCGAGCTGGAAGACGCCATGCGCATGAGCGTCAAGGGCTTCACCGCCCAGGAGCAGGAGCGCATCGCCGAGATCCGCAAGGTCGGCGGCAACACCAGCTCCATCCTCGGCGTCTGACGCACGCCCGCACGGCTGTAACGAACCACAACGGGAGGGAAGACAGCGATGTCACTCGCAGTCAATTACGACACCGTCGCGACCGCCGCGTCCGACGTGCGCACCACCAGCTCTCAGCTCAGCCAGGGGCTCGAGAACCTGATGAACAAGGTGAAGACCGTCGCCGAGAGCTGGGAGGGTGAGGCCAAGACCGCCTACCTCGAGATCCAGCGCGACGTCACCACCAACATGGACCAGATGAACGCGAAGCTGGGCAACATCGCGAACCTGCTCGACAGCTCGCTCGTCGGCTACCAGGACACCGACAAGGGCAACGCGACGCGTTTCCGGATGGTCTGACCGGTAGCACCCCGCCCGCACGAGAGGGGCCCGCGCACCCCCGGGGGGGGGGGGGTGGCCCGTCAGCGCATTGTGGCGTGCCCAT